>SKFX01000021.1 GCA_007117775.1 Ilumatobacteraceae bacterium | reverse complement strand
GCGGTGCGCGCCGTCGCCACCGGGGTGGTGAGCTATTCGGGCACGGTGGCGGGCACCGGCTACGTGGTGGTTCGCCACGCCGACGCGATCCGCGCCACCTATGGTTCGGTCACCGTGGGTCGGTTCTCGATCGGTGATCGCATCGTGGCCGGGATGGTCATCG
Source organism: Ilumatobacteraceae bacterium (assembly GCA_007117775.1). Classification (GTDB taxonomy): domain Bacteria; phylum Actinomycetota; class Acidimicrobiia; order Acidimicrobiales; family Ilumatobacteraceae; genus CSBr16-110. The sequence goes on along the minus strand of SKFX01000021.1, from coordinate 5,191 downwards.
CTGACACCACCGGAATTCTGCATTTCGGCTTGCGGCGCGGTGTCGACTACCTCGATCCGGCGCCGTTCATCGGCCAACTGATCCACCGGGCCCGCCTCGTGCCCACCGACGGCGCAGCATCGCGCCCGATCGGGCCGGCGCGACTGCGTTGTGTCGGCTCGGGCCCGAGATAACATCGGGTCCGGCCCGTTCGACCGTTCGGGACCACCACTCACTCATCCGCCCGCACTGCGGTCGCCATCAGGCGTGACGGGCGGATCCGATCAACCGCAGAGGAGAGATCATGGCTGTCATCACGATGCGGCAGATGCTCGAGGCAGGAATGCACTTCGGGCATCAGACACGGCGCTGGAACCCGAAGATGAAGCGATTCATCTTCGGTGAGCGCAACGGGATCTACATCATCGACCTGCAGCAGTCGCTGTCGCGTGTCGAGGTGGCCTACGGGTTCGTGCGAGACCTCGTGGCCAACGGGGGAACGGTGCTGTTCGTCGGGACCAAGAAGCAGGCCCAGGATCCCGTCGCCAGTTATGCCACCAAGTGCGGGATGCCGTATGTGAATGAGCGCTGGCTGGGTGGCATGCTGACCAACTTCGAGACGATCCACAAGCGGGTCGGCAAGATGCTCGACTACGAGCGCATGCGCGAGTCGGGTGAGTTCGACGTCATGATCAAAAAAGAGGCCCTGCTGCTCGGCCGCGAACTCGAGAAGCTCCAGCGAAACCTGGGTGGTCTGCGCGATATGAATCGCCTCCCCGATGCGATCTTCGTGATCGACACCAAAAAAGAGCACATCGCCGTCACCGAGGCCAACAAGCTCGGCATCCCGGTGGTCGCGGTGGTCGACACCAATGTCGATCCCGATGTGATCCAGTATCCGATCCCGGGCAATGACGATGCGATCCGTGCCAACTCGCTGTTGGCCAGGGTCATCGCCGATGCCGTCGAAGAGGGTCGTTTCATCGCGTCGCGCCGTGCACCGGCGCCCGAGCCGGCCCCCGAGCGCAGCGAAGCCGAGGAGGCCGCATTCTTGGAGGCCCAAGCCGAAGCCCGCCGTCAGGCCGCCGCCGCCCAGGCTGAGCGCGATGCCCGCCTGCGCGACCAGGCTGACACCGGGGCCAGCGCCGATGCGGCACCGGCCGCCGACGCGGCACCGGCCGCCGAGGCTGCTGAAGCTGTCGCTGAGCCGGCTGAGCAGCCTGCAGAAGCGCCCGCAGAGGCCACGGCTGAACCGACCGCCGACCAGACCGAGGAGAGCTGACGATGGCCTTCACCGCCAAAGATGTCCAAGCGCTGCGCCAGGCGACCGGTGCCGGCATGATGGACTGCAAGCAGGCGCTCGAGACCAACGATGGCGATATCGAGGCCGCCAAGCAGTTCCTGCGTGAGAAGGGCCTCGCTGCGAGCGCCAAGCGCGATGATCGCGAGAACGCCCAGGGCGCGGTGGCGCTGGCGCGCACCGAGACCATCGGTGCGATCGTCAAGCTGAAGTCCGAGACCGACTTCGTCGCGTCCAGCGACCAGTTCAAGGCCGAGGCCGAGGCATTGGCACAGCTGGTGCTCGAACGTGGCTCCGATGCCATCGCCGAGCGCAACGAGACCCTCGAGGAACTCAAGATCACCCTGAAAGAGAAGATCGAAGTCGGCGAGGTGGTGCGCTTCGAGGCCGCACCGGGCAATGTGCTCGACAGCTATGAGCACATCCAGGGTGGCCGTGGTGTCAACGTGGTCCTGGTCGAGGTCGCCGGTGGATCGCCTGAGTTGGCACATGACATCGCCGTGCACATCGCCTTCGCACGCCCGAAGTACCTGCGCTCTGATGATGTGCCCGCCGAGGTCATCGAGGCCGAGCGCGCCACGCTCGAGACGATCACCCGCAATGAGGGCAAACCCGAACAGGCGATCCCCAAGATCGTCGAGGGCCGACTCGGTGGTTTCTTCAAAGAGGTCGCGCTCCTCGAGCAGCCCTATGCCAAAGACGATAAGCAGACGATCGCCCAGCTGCTCGGCGGCGCCGAGATCGTCCGCTTCGCCCAGGTCGAGATCGGCTGAGCAATGACCACCACTCCACCGAGCCCCGGACGAGCACGGTGGAAGCGGATCGTGTTCAAACCGTCCGGTGAGGCCCTCGCGGGCGCCTCGGGCAAGGGTCTCGACGGTGACACCCTCGATGAGACGGCGCGCGAAATCATGTTCCTGCGCCAGGAGATGGACGTCGATGTGGCGGTCGTGGTCGGCGGTGGCAACTTCTGGCGTGGCCGCACCGGCTCGATGACCGGAATGGACGCCACCCAGTCCGATCACATCGGCATGTTGGGAACGGTGATGAACGCCCTCGCGCTCCAAGATGCCCTCGAGCGCGCCGGCCAGGTGACGCGGGTGCTGTCGGCCATTGAGATGCCCCGGATCGCTGAGCCCTATATCCGGCGGCGGGCGGTGCGCCATCTCGAGAAGGGCCGGGTCGTGATCTTCGCGGCCGGCACCGGGAACCCGTTCTTCACCACCGACACCGCAGCTGCGCTGCGCGCCGCGGAGATCGAGGCCGACGCCCTCATCAAGGGCACCCATTCGGGTGTCGATGGCGTCTACACCTCTGATCCTCGCACCGATCCGAAAGCCGAACGCTATGACGAGGTCGGTTATATGGAGGTCATGACCAAGAACCTGCGGGTCATGGACGCCACCGCGATCGCCTTCTGCCGGGATCACTCGCTGCCGATCGTGGTGTTCGACATGTCGGCACCCGGTGCGCTGCGCTCGATCCTGCGCGGTGAGCGGGTCGGGACCATCGTCCACGAGGTCTGAGCCCGCCGCATGCCCGCAGCCCGTGGGCTCATGGCGCGCTGGTCCCAGAAGACGAACCCAGCACCGTCGCGGTGATGATCTGGGCGATGGGAGTGGCTCGTCATCGTGGATCGTCGTCGTGGTGCGGCGCGATGAGTACGCTGGAGCTGTGTCCGACGACGTGATCGAACTGGTGCTCCTCGAGGCGGCCGAGAAGATGGATGCTGCGGTCGGTCACGTCCAGAGCCAATTCCAGACCGTCCGCACCGGCCGGGCGGTGCCGGCGCTCGTCGAACGCATCACGATCGAGTACTACGGCTCGCCGGTGCCGTTGCAGCAATTGGCGTCGATCCAGGTCCCCGAGGCGCGGACGTTGTTGATCAAACCCCATGACAACTCGACGCTCGGTGCGATCGAGAAGGCGATCGGTGCCAGCGATCTCGGGGTGACACCCAATAACGACGGTGTTGTGATCAGATTGAACTTCCCGGCATTGACCGAGGAACGGCGCAAGGAGTACGTCAAGGTCGTCAAGGCCATGGCCGAGGACGGCCGGATCGTCATCCGCAATCAGCGTCGCGATGCGCGCAAGGATCTCGAGGCGGCAGAGAAGGACAGCCAGATCTCGGCCGATCAGCTGGAACGGGCCGAGAAAGAGCTCGAGAAGATCACCCATGACCATGTCGAGCGCATCGATGGTGCGCTCGGCCGAAAAGAAGAGGAGTTGCTCGAGGTCTAGGGTTCGGCGACGGACCAGAGACCTGAGAGTGCGCGTCCCCGACAGCGAGGCAAAGCGAGATGAGCGACGACACATGGCGAGATAAGGACGAATGGGAGTTCAAGCCCCTGTTCGGCGATGATCCCGACGATGACGTGACCGGCGGCGACCGTCCCGCCGAGCGCTTCAGCGCCGATGAGTTCAGCACGGCTGACTCGGCGCAGCGCAGCGCCGATCCCGACGAGATGGCGACCGCACAGCACGACGCGGTGCGCGCTGAGACCGCAGCGGTCGATGAACCGATCTCCTTCGGCGGTGATGAGAGCGGTGAGATGCCGCACTGGACCGAACCGCCCACCGGCCAGATCCCTGAGATCAAGCCGGCCGATCGACCCCTCGACGACGATGAGCAGCCCGATGTGTGGGCCTCGTTCGGATCCGATTCCACGGTGTGGAGTGACGATCAGCCCGCAGGCGATCCGAGCGGTTCGATGATCGCTGGACGCGATGCTGGCGACTCCTCGATGCCGACGGGCCGGCCGACCGGTGAGACCGCAGCGGTGCGCGATGTGCCCGAGCGCATCTCGATCGGCACCGACCCGTCGGGGATGCCACGGCGGCCCTCGACGCCGAGTCGCGCCGCGCGGACCGCCGCCGATACCGATGGTGGTGGACGGAATCTGCCGATCGCCATCGCCGCTGGCTTCGTCATCGCGGCGGTGTTCTTGGGTGCGATCCTGTGGCGGCCGGTCGCGGTGTTGATCCTGATCACCGTCCTGCTCGGCCTCGCGGCCGTCGAGTTCTTCGACAAGGTCGGCGAGAAGGGTTACCGGCCGGCGATCATCCCGGGCATTCTGGCGGTCATGGCGGCTCCGCTGACGGCCTATTGGGTCGGGGAGGTGGGCCTGCCGCTCGTCATGGCCTTCGCGCTGATGGCGATCTCGGCGGGGTTCATTGGTTCGCGCGGTGTTGAGGCGGGCCCGTTGCCCAATACCTCGATCACCATGCTCGGTGTGGTGTGGATCGGCCTGATGGGCTCATTCGCAGTGCTGATCCTGAATCTGTCGAATCTGGCCAATGGGACGCCATGGGGGACCGACACGCTGGTGATCCTGGCGCTCGGTGTGGTCGCCAACGATGTCGGCGCCTATTTCATCGGATCCGCCGCCGGCCGCACACCGCTGCGGCCATGGATCAGCCCCGGCAAGACCGTCGAGGGCCTCATCGGTGGCAGCCTGTTCACGATCGTGGTGCTCATGGTGATCGGGATCACCGAGCGCAGCGATACCTGGTCATCGACGGTGCATCTGATCCTGTTGGCGATCGTCATCTCGATCTTCGCTCCGATGGGCGACCTGGTCGAGAGCATGTTCAAGCGCAATCTCGACGTCAAGGACTTCGGGACGCTGGTGCGCGGCCATGGTGGGGTGCTGGACCGTTTCGACGGGTTCTTGTTCACCCTGCCCGCCGTGTACTACCTGACGTTGGTTCTCCAACCCTGGGCCGTCTGAGGTGATCAGCGTCGGGGTGGCCGGCTCGTCCGGCTCGATCGGCGTCCAGACACTCGAGATCGTGCGCGCCGACCCGCAGCGCTTCCGGATCGCTGCGCTCGCAGTCGGGTCCTCGGTGCCGGTGCTGCTCGAGCAGATCGACGAGTTCCGCCCCGAGGTGGTGGTGGTCGCCGATGAT
>SKFX01000154.1 GCA_007117775.1 Ilumatobacteraceae bacterium | reverse complement strand
GAGAGTGGTTCTTGCCAGGTGGCCTGATCCTGGCCGAGGTCCTCTCCGGTGATCCACGAGTCGGTCACCTCGACGAGCCCGCGCCCGAACTCGCCCAGATAGAACGCATCACGGCCGTCGCGTCCGATCGCCTCCAGCGTCCGGGCAACACCAGGTCTGATGATCGGAGCGCCGACACCGACGGCCTGGTTGGTGAGTTCCGCGAAGCGCGGCCGGGCGAGATCATCGAGTTCACCGAGCGCCCTGAACAGCAACGGCCCGGTCTCGAATCCGTCGGTCGCAAGGAATATCGCCGGCTCGAGCACCTCGGCCAAGTCGAGCTGACCATACCGCTGTGACAGCGCCACCCAGCCGTCGACACAGCCCGGGATGGTCACTGCGGCGTGGTGATGGCGCAGAGGAATCCGAGTCACACCCGATGCGCGCATCGATGCTGGATCGCTCCGCGATCCAGCCCGGCCGCTGGCGTTGAGCACGGTGGCGCCGTCTCGGGTCTGCACGATGGCCAACAGATCGCCTCCGAGGCCGCACAGATGAGGACCGGTGACGCACAGTACGGCATTCGCTGCGATTGCGGCATCGACCGCGGAACCGCCCCGCTCGAAGATGTCATCAGCTGCGGCGGTGGCGAGGAGGTCGGCGCTGGCAGCGACATGGTCGCGAGCGCCATCGATCTGCCAGGGGCCGCCATCACGCATACCATGCGCCCCGTTCGATCAGGACCGCCTTGAGGACATCTGGGCGATCGGTCATGATCCCGTCGACGCCGAGATCCAAGAGCCGGATCATCTCCTTCGGGTCATCGATCGTCCAGACGTGGACCGCAATGCCGAGTCGCTGGCAGTTGGCGATGAAGCGCTCCCCGACAATGGTGATGGGTCCTTGGCGCACCGGCACCTGTGCAGCTCCACCGGTGATCACGCGCCGGCCACGGGCGCCGAGCGTGCGAACCGCGGCGATCTCGGCCGGGCCGAGAGCGCTGAGCAATCCCGGCCCGAGCGCGCGGCGCAGGCGTCGGAGTCGACGATCCGAGAACGCTGCCACACAGACGCGATCGAGGGCCCGGTGCCGTGTGATCGCCGCGACCAGCGCGTCGACGGCGGCATCGGACTTGCAGTCGATGTTGAACGCCGCGTCGGCGAACTCCTCGAAGAGTTCATCGAGTCGCGGGATCACCTCAGCTCCCGCCACCTTGATGGTCGCCAGCTCGTTCCAGTTCAGCTGATCGATCCGACCGGGGTGGTCGCAGGTCCTGGTCAGATCATCGTCATGGAACGCAACCAAGACACCGTCGGCGGTGGTGTGGACATCGGTCTCGAGATGACGGTATCCGAGCTCGACGGCGCGTCGGAATGCGACCATGGTGTTCTCGAGGCCGTCGGCGGCACCGCCGCGATGAGCGAAGGCGAGCGGCTGGGGCCAGTCGAGGTACGGGTGGGTGCGGTGGACGCTGCGACGGTCGGAATGGTCTCGAGATGACATGGACGCTCAGTATCGTTGCACGGGTGAATGCGCACGGTGATCATCAGATAACGCAATTGTGGCTGGGGGGTGAGCGGTTCTGCGGGTCCGGTGACTCGATCGATGTCATCTCTCCATTCGATCAGCGTCTGGTCGGTCGGGTTTCGGCCTGTGAACCGAGTGATGTCGACCGCGCCGTGTCGGTGGCGCGACGCGCGCTGACAGAACCCCTCGCGCCGTGGCGTCGGGCTGAGATCCTCGACCGTGCCTGCGATGCCATCGCCGAGCGCCGAGACGAACTCGCCCGGCTGATCGCCCTCGAGGCTGCCAAACCGATCCAGACGGCGCGCATCGAGGTCGACCGGGCCGTATCGACGTTCCGTTTCGCATCGGCTGAGGCGCGCACCCTCTCTGGTGAGGTCATCCCTCTCGATGCTGCGTCGGTCGGCGAGGGCAAGGTGGGCTTCACCATGCGGGTGCCGATCGGCGTGGTCGCAGCGATCGCTCCATTCAACTTCCCGCTCAACCTCGTGGCTCACAAGATCGCTCCGGCGATCGCCGCTGGGTGTCCGGTCGTGTTGAAGCCGGCCAGTCAGACCCCGTTGACGGCGGTGGCACTCGTCGACCTCCTCATCGACGAGTGTGGTCTGCCGCCCGACTACCTGCATGTGGTCACCGGTGGCGGTGGCACGATTGGAAACGCGCTCGTGGATCACTCCGAGGTGGATCTGATCACCTTCACCGGCTCACCCGATGTCGGTTGGTCGATCCGTGCGCGCGCACCGCGCAAGAAGGTCGGACTCGAGCTCGGCAACAACGCTCCGGTCATCATCGAACCCGACGGCGACTGGCAGCTCGCGGCCACCAAGATCCGCATGGCCGGCTTCAGCCACGCCGGCCAGAGTTGTATTTCAACACAGCGCATCCTGGTGCACGAATCGATCGCCGTCGAGTTCACTGCGGCGCTGGTCGACCATGTGTCGAGCCTCGTGGTCGGCGATCCCCTCGATGACGCCACCGAGGTCTCAGCACTGATCTCGACCACCGAACGTGACCGTGTCACGGCCTGGATCGATGAGGCTGTTGCGGATGGAGCGGTCCTCGAATGCGGCGGTGTCCTCGATGAGAGTGGGGTGCTGGTGCCGACGGTGTTGAGTCAGGTGGTGCCCTCGATGAAGGTCTGTGCCGCAGAGGTGTTCGGCCCGGTCGTCGCGATCGCCTCCTATGCGACGCTCGATGAGGCGATCGCGATGGCCAATGACACTGTCTTTGGCTTACAGGCGGCCATCTTCACCTCCCGGTTGGATGCGGCCATGGATGCCTTCGAGCGACTCGACTTCGGCGGGGTGTTGGTCAACGAGGTGCCGACATGGCGGGCAGATCAGCAGCCCTATGGAGGGCGACGCGAGAGTGGCAATACCCGAGAGGGCCCGGCGTTCGCGGTGCGCGAGATGACCGAGATACGACTCGTGGTGCTCTCGCGCTGAGCCGTCGGGCTCAGATCGCCCGGCCCGAGTCCTTCCAGTACTCGTCTTTGAGGACCCGCTTGTAGAGCTTTCCGGTCGGATGGCGGGGGAGTTCGGGACGGAAGTCCACACTGCGCGGGCACTTGACGTCGGCGAGGTGCTCGCGGCAGAACGCCATCAGCTCCGAGGCCAATGCGCTCGCCTCGGCCTCATCAGCGGGCATCTGCTGTGGTTGGACGACGGCTTTGACCTCTTCGCCGAACTCATCGTTGGGAACTCCGAGCACCGCAACGTCGACGACTTTGGGATGCGTCACCAAGATGTTCTCCGCCTCCTGGGGATAGACGTTCACCCCACCGGTGATGATCATGTACGCCTTGCGGTCGGTGAGGTACAAAAAGCCGTCCTCATCGAGATATCCGACGTCTCCGAGCGTGCTCCAGCCTTTGGGATGGCGCGATGCGGCGGTCTTGTCTGGGTCGTTGTGGTACTCGAAGCTGGCCTCGCTCTCGAAGTAGATGGTGCCACTGTCTCCTTGGGGTACCTCTTCGCCCTCCTCGTCGCAGATGTGGATCGTGCAGTTGATCGGCATGCCGACCGTGCCCTCATGGCCCAACCACATATCGCTGTTGCAGTAGACGAAGCCGTTGCCCTCGGTTCCGGCGTAGTACTCGTGGATGATCGGCCCGAACCATTCGATCATCTGGCGTTTGATCGGGACCGGGCAGGGCGCGGCGGCATGGATCACGTACTGCAGTGACGACACGTCATAGCGTCCGCGCACCTCGGGATCGAGCTTGAGCATGCGCACGAACATCGTCGGCACGACCTGTGAGTGGGTGGCCTTGTGCTGATCGACCGCTGCCAGGTACTCCTCGGCATCGAAATGCTCCATGGCCACCACGGTGGCGCCGAGGCCTTGTGCTGCGAGGCAGAAGCGCAGCGGAGCGGCATGGTAGAACGGCGCCGGCGAGAGGTACACCGACTCATCGGTCATGCCGAACAACAACTGCAACAGCGGCATGACCGGTCCACCGGTGGTCTCGAGCGGCTCATGGACGAAGCTCTTGGTGATGCCTTTGGGGAACCCGGTCGTCCCCGAGGAGTAGAGCATGTCCATGCCGGCGACCCGGTCAGCGAGTGGGCTGGCGTCGAGGCCGTCGATCATGGCTTCGAAGCTGTCGAAGCCGTCGATGGTGCCGTCGAGCATGAGGCGCAGTGTCACCTGCGGGATCGAACCGGCGACCTCGGCGGCCTGATCGGCCTTGTACTTCGACGTGATGAATGCCTTCGCCCCACAGTCGTTGATGATGTACTCGAGCTCCGCGCTGGTCAGGCGCGATGAGGCGGCGGTGTAGATCAGGCCCGCATAGTGGCAGCCCCAGATGACCTCGAGGTACCGGTCATGGTTCTCCATGCAGATCGCAACATGATCTCCCGGCTCCAGTCCGGCATCGCGCAGCAGTCGAGCGAGGCGATTGGCCCCTGCATCGAGTTCTGCGAACGTCTGGGTGAAGCCGCTACCGGCCATCACGACGGCGGGCTTATCGGCGTGGGTCTCGAGATGTGCACCTGGGAACATGGCTCTCAAGGTAGTCCGCGGTACCGTCGTGGTATGGAGCCGGACCGCCATGATCCCGCTGCATCGCAGCGTCAGGCCCTATTGGCGGCCTTTGGGATCCGGCCCGATGGTGGCGTGGCTGCAGGCGGTAGCGGTGCTCGGGGCGCTGAGGATCCAGCGGAATTGACCGTGGAGCTCGACGAGGCGTCACTGCTGCTTTCGGCGGTCCTTCGGCCCGGTGTCGACATCATGGGGTGGCTGGTGGTGCTCGACGAGCTCGCTGCGCGGTGTCCGTCACCGACTCGCGAAGCCATCATCGCCCATATCGTTGCGGCCGGATTCACCGGCCCGACCGAGGAGTACGGCCGCTGGCAGCATTCCTGTCTGGACCGTGTCCTCGAGACGCGCGTTGGCCTGCCGATCAGTCTCGCGGTCGTGGCGATCGAACTCGGTCGTCGCCTCGGCGTGGAATTGGTGGGTGTCGGCATGCCCGCTCATTTCCTCGTCGGCGATGCCAACGATCCCGAGTGGTTCGCGGACCCGTTCCACCACGGCCAGATCCTGGACCGCAGCGGTTGTCGTCAGCTCTTCGAAGAACTGATCGGTGATCGACTCGGCTGGTCCGACGGGCTCTTGGCGCCGGTCAACAGACGCCAGATCATGTTGCGCGCCCTGAACAACCTGAAAGGTGGCTGTCTCCGCTTCGGTGATCGACTCGAGTTCGCTCAGGTGATGGACATACGCGCCGCGCTGCCCGAGTTCGCCCATGAACACGGCGAGCGCGCCCGGTCATTCGCGGTGTTCAATTGAGGTATCGATGAGCGGTGGTTCGCTTCCGAGCGGTGACGGGTGCCAGCCATCGGTCAGGAGATCGGT
>SKFX01000135.1 GCA_007117775.1 Ilumatobacteraceae bacterium | reverse complement strand
TCGGGCTCGGCCATCACCGGGTCATACCGCAGTCCATCCGCGGACCGCAGGGGACGGTTCAGTCGTCGTCGTAGCCGGCATCGCCGGGCATCAACAACGCGATCACCCGGCCCTCGGCATCGATGCGGACCTTGGGCAGCACCGCAGCCGGTGTCGGCACCGACGCCGCGGCCTCGAGGGCCTCATCGGCGGTGTTGAACTCCAGGAGGAACTCGAGATTGACGATCGTCGGCGGCAGCATCGCCAATTCACCGGCCCGACAGCGCTTCAAGGCGTCACGGGGACGGACCCACAGACTCGCCACGGTCTCGGAATCATCGTGCAACGGCTCTTGGGCCTGTGGGGCACGGGCCACGAAGAATCGGGTATCGAAGCGCCGCACCTCACCGACCGGGGTGATCCAGTGGCTCACATAGTGGATGGCATCGGTGATCAGCATCAGACCCTCGTGCGCACACAGCTGCGCGAGCGATAGTTCGCCGCCGTGGACGCGGTGGCGGGCGGCGGCGAATCGCCGGGCGGTCTCAGGATCGTCGAAGGCGATTGCATCGCCGAGACCCGATGCCCATCCGGCACGGGGCCCGGATCCCGAACCCGATGACGTCGGGTCGATATCGGCCCGACGCGCGAGCAGCACCCCGGCCTCCTCGAAACATTCACGGATCGCCGCCACCCAATAGGCGAGGCCACCGCGTTCGATCTGGAGCATCGAACTGGCCCGAGCATCATCGAGGCCATCGCAGATCGCCTCGAGGCCATCGGCACCGTCGGCGAGGTCCACCCGGCCTCCCGGGAACACGTATTGGCCCGCTGCGAACGCCGCCTTGGGGGTGCGGCGCAACATGAACACCTCGATGTCATCGACCCCGTCGGCATCGATGCAGTCGCGGATCAGCATCACCGTGGCCGCCGGACGAAGCGGCACCGATGCCGGATCATCGGCGATGTTCAATTCCGGCAGCGCATCACCCATGACCCGACGGTACCCAATCGCCGATCGCACCCTCGCACCGGCGACGGCATCGGGCACAGCATCGCATCTCGACTTGGCCTACCGTCGTGGGTATGGCGATGAGTGAACCCTGCAGCCCCGATGCCGTCTTGGACCACCTGCGGCCCGGCACCCATCTCATCATGCCGCTCGCCAACGGCGAGCCGACCGCGTTGATCGACGCCATCGAGGACGCAGCGCGCGCCGGTGACCCGCGCATCGACGACCTTGAGATCCACCAGATGCACGCCCTGCACGAACGCGGCTACCTCGCTGGCGAGTTCGGCGATCGCCTGCGCTATGTCTCGTATTTCCTGTCACCGGTATCACGGCCACATTTCGAACGCGGCACCATCGATCTGGTGCCCTGCCACTTCTCCGATGTGTTCTCGATCATGCGATCGCGTATCGTCGATCCGCTCGTGGTCGCAGCCGCCTCACCACCGGATCGCCACGGCTATTTCTCCCTCGGGGTATCAGCGGACTACACCGCCTCCTTCCTCGGCCGTGCCCGCTGGTTCCTCGAGGTCACCGAGGCCATGCCGCGCACCTTCGGCCGCAATCAGGTCCACATCTCCCAGATCGAGGGATGGTGCCGCAGCGATCGACCGCTCGTGGAGATCCCGCCGCGCCAGCCGACCGAGATCGACCACACCATCGCCGGCCATGTCGCCGAGCGCATCGCCAACGGATCGACCATCCAGACCGGGATCGGCGCCATCCCCAATGCGATCATGGCGGCGTTATCTGATCATCGCGATCTCGGCATCCACACCGAACTGTTCTCCGACGGCGCCGTGGAGTTGATGCAGACCGGCGTGGTCAACGGCATCGCCAAACGCTTCAACCGCACGAAAGCGGTCGCCACCTTCGCGCTCGGCACCGATGCGCTGCATGAGTTCCTGCACGAGAACACCGCAGTGGAGCTGTTCCCGGTCCGCTATGTCAACAATGTGGCGACCATCGGCCGCGAACCGAACTTCGTGTCGATCAACGCGACGCTGTCGGTGGACTTCCTCGGCCAGTGCGCATCGGAGACCATCGACGGCCGCTATATCTCATCATCGGGCGGCCAGGGCGATTTCGCCCGCGGCGCAATGGCTTCTGATGGTGGCCAGGGGTTCATCGTGTTGCCGTCCCAGACCTCATCGGGACGGTCGCGCATCGTGGCGCGCCTCGCTCCGGGCGAAGCTGTCACGACGATGAAGAACACCGTCGACAAGGTGGTCACCGAATACGGCGTGGCCGAACTGCGCGGTCGCACCATCTCAGAGCGGACTCGGGCACTGATCGCGGTGGCCCATCCCGACCACCGCGACGAACTCAGTGCGACCGCTCGACAGATGGGCTATCTGTGACGGCCGGGGCGCCGGCGCGATCCTGAGTGGCATCGTCGGCTGTCTCGACCGGGTCGGTATCAGGCCGGCTGCGTCGGCCGCTCGCGACCAGCACCACCCCGGCCGCGACCACCGCCGCGAGCACCGCAGCGGTGACCTGCCAGTTGTTGTTCAACCAGGCCAGGATCGAAGCCTGCAGGTTCTCCACCGCCAGGGTGATCGGATCACTGGTGGCGTTGATGTCCACCACCCAGAAGTAGTAGACGAGATAGGCGCCCGAGATGATGACGAACACCGCTGCGATCGTCTGCACATGGCGCATCGAACCGCGCAGGATCCGCAACAGACCCGTATTGGCCATGGCGAGCCCGACGGTGAGCGCCGTCACCACCAGTGCCATCCCGGCCCCATACGCGGCGACGCGCCCGATACTCGACACGATGCCCTCAGCACGGACCGCGAACAGTGTCGGCAGGAACAGCCCGATCGTGCAGCCGATCGAAGCCACCGCATAGGCGATGCCGAACACGAACATCGACCCCACCCCGGTGGTGCGGCCACCGGCATCGAGATGCGGGCTGCCGATCGGCAGGCGATAGCCGGCCAGCATGGCGATCCCGAGTGCGATCAGGGCGATACCGATCACCACCGTCGCGTATTTGGCGTTGACCACCAGCCAGTTCGTGAAGTGGAACGACACCAGGCCGACCGCGATGAACACCGACATGAACCCGGCCGACAATGCGCCGGCCACCAACAGCGCCCGGCGCACCGTGGCGCGCTGGGTCCCGGGCATCTGGCCCTGCATGCCGAGGAAGTACATGAGATAGGTCGGCAAGAGGATGAACCCGCACGGGTTCACCGTCGCAACCATGCCGCGCAGGAACGACAGCGTCACGACAACAACTCCTGGACGCGTTCGCGCAGCTGCTCGGCATTCAGCACCCCGGCCTCGCGCACGATGCGACCGTCGGCGTCGACGAAGTACGTCACCGGGAACGCTGCGACACCGATCGCATCGATGAAGGCGCTGTCGGGATCACGCCACAGTTCATAGGACACACCGCGCTCGGACGCGAACTGTGTCATACGGTCGGAGTCATCGAAGGGGTTGACCCCGACGAAACGGACCCGATCGCCGTATTCGGCGTGAACCTCAGCGAAATCGGGCAGTTCGCGCTCACAGGGTGGACAGGCTGCGAACCACACGTTGATCACCGCCGGGGCACCGACCAGCGAACCCGATCGCACCACGGCATCGCTCGTATCGAACAGTTCGATATCGGGCAGTGGTCTCCCGGGCGCGTCGAGGGCATCATCGTCGAGGGGAATGTCGACGAGGCCGGGCTCCTCGAGGACCGCATCGACACCGGGTGTCGTGATCCGATACATCGCATAGCCCGCCGGGACGCTGATCGCGAGCGCCCCGAGCATCGAGAACACGAGCAGCCGCGGCCGGATCGCCATAGCGTGCAGGCTAACGATCCCATGGCCATGAACTGCTTCGCCTTCATCGATGTGTCCGGTGTCTCTGCCACGGACGCGCTCACCACCTATGGGCCGTGGCTGGTGGGCTGGCTGGCGGGCTGGATGCTGCTGTGGCGGCTGCGGCCGCTGCCGGGCGTGGACGCCTCCCCGCAACGGCCGACGAGACGCAGCGTCGCGGTCATCATCCCGGCACGCGATGAGGCCGCGGCACTCCCGGTGCTGCTGCCGCCACTGTTGGCGGGCAGTCGACCCGGTGACGAACTGGTGGTGGTCGATGACCACTCCAGTGATTCGACCAGCACTATCGCGCTGCGCCACGGGGCGCGTGTCGAACACCCGCCCGACCCCCCCGATGGCTGGTTGGGCAAACCGAATGCCTGCTGGCACGGCGCGCAGTCGAGCACCGCCGAGATCCTCGCGTTCATCGATGCCGATGTGGTCCCGCCCGCGGATCTGATCGACCGCATCGCCGCTGCGGTGACCACCCACGACGGCGAGGTCGTCTCGGTGCAGCCATGGCATCGGCCCGGATCGTGGACCGAACACCTCAGCCTGTTCTGCAATGTCACCGCGCTGATGGGTGTCGGAAGGTTCTCGATCATCGGTGAGCGGGTCGCGCCACGCACCGCCTTCGGCCCGGTCCTCGCGATCGATCGCAACCGCTATGAACACATCGGTGGCCATGCCCATCGCGAGGTGCGCAGCCGCCATACCGAGGACATCGCGATCGCCCGACAGGCGGGCTCAGCGCAGCTCTACACCGGAGCACCCGATATCGCGTTCCGGATGTATCCGGGCGGCCTCGGCGATCTCGTGCGCGGCTGGACGCGGTCACTGGCCACCGGGGCGCGTTCGGTGCGCTGGTGGGCGGCGTTGGGCACCGTGGCATGGATCTGGTCGCTTACTGCGGGCCCGACGGTGGCATGGTGGCTGTACCTGCCGAGCGCACTGCAGGTCTGGGTGCTCGGCCGCCGCGCCGGAGCGTTCTCACCGTGGGCGGCGATCGCCTATCCGATCCCGCTCGCGGTCTTCGCGTGGGTGTTCGTGCGCTCCGCGATCGCGGTCATCTTCGGGCGGCGCGTCGAATGGAAACGTCGACAGGTCGACGCCCGCTGAACCGGGTCGCGATACCGTCACAGATCCAGCAGGATCTTGCCGATATTGGCATCGGCCTCCATATGACGATGTGCCGCAGCGGCATCGGCGAGCGCGAACCGTGAATCGATCACCGGGGTGAGGCCACCGGCGTCGAACAGTGGCAGCACCTCGGCGATGAAGCGCTGACACAGGGCGATCTTGGCCTCGAGGGGTCGCGAACGCAGCGTTGTGCCCACCCACTGGATCCGTTTGGTCAACAGCAGCCCGAGATTCACCGGTGTGCGACCACCGCCCATCAGACCCACCTGCATGATGGTCCCCTCGCGCCGCACCACCGCCAGATTGCGATCGGCCTCATCACCGCCGATCACATCGAGCACCACATCGACACCGCCTGGGAGCGCGCCCGACAGTTCAGCGGCCCAGTCATTGGGGGAGCGTTCGATGACGAGATCGGCGCCGAG
>SKFX01000234.1 GCA_007117775.1 Ilumatobacteraceae bacterium | reverse complement strand
TCGGCATCGGCCTGCTGTTCAGCGCGGGCCCGTCGATCGGACCGCACGGTCTCAGCGCTCAACGCACCGGCACCGCGCACATCGGAGCGACGCGCCAAGGTCAACAGCGAGATCGCGGCCAGGACGACGACCGCGGCCAACGCGAGCGCGATCAGTGCGGTGGTGCTCATCTGCTGCTCCTCATGGTCTCGGGGAGGTTCATCATCTCGGTGCTCATCTCAATCAGGTCTCATGGGGGTGTCGTCATCGGATGCAGATCACAGGTGGAAGAACAGGCCGTCCACCCACGGCAGCACGAAGTTGAAGCCCGGACCGCGGAAGAACGATCCGATGATCGTCAGCACGGCCCAGAACATCAAGAAGATGGTCATCATCGACGTGGCGAACTTGCGGTCCTCGGGCTTATTGGACGGGTTCTTGTCGATATACGGAGCGAAGATCAACACGATGAGCCCCACACCGGGAATGGTCACACCGGCGACCATCGGGTGGAACCAGGCCAGAAGCTCCTGCAGTCCCATGAAGTACCACGGAGCCTTGGACGGGTTCGGGGTCTGGTTGGCGTTCGCCAACTCCATCAGCGGGGCGTTCACCCAGATCGAGAACAAGAACACGAACGCGAGACATGCCAGCGCAGCCACGAACTCCGCTGCGAGCAGGTGCGGCCAGGTGTGCACTTTGTCGACGGGTTGGGCCTTCACCTCTTGGATCGAACCGCTCTTGACCACTGTCAACAGGCGCTGGGTGTGGCCGCCGGGGCCGGCACCGACGGGGACCCCTCCGGCTGCGGGTGCGGCCGCGACCGCAGCGGCGGCTTTCTCGGCGACGGCAACGCCGCCACCGCCGGCGTCACCAGCGCTCTCACCACCGGCAGAGGCCTTGGCCGCCTTGGAACGCTCGAGCAGATGGGCCGGGATCCGCGACTCGGCCTCGGCGGATCCCTCCGTCGATGCCGCGGCCTCACCGGCCGGCTCGGAGGATGCGGCCTTATCGCGGGCCTCCTTGGCTCGCTTGAGCAGATGTTCTGGGATTTCAGTCATGAGTTGCTCCGATCACAACGGCCCTGAGATGCCGCCGTCCTTGCGGACTCGCCAGAAGTGGATCGCCATGAACACGACGATGATGAATGGGAAGAACAAGACGTGGAGCACATACCATCTCAGCAGGGTCTCCGAACCGATCTCGGCACCGCCCAAGAGGACGAATCTGACCTCCTGGCCGAACACCGGTGTGTACCCCATCATCTCGGTGCCGACCGCCACCGCCCACAGCGCCAGCTGGTCCCAGGGCAGCAGATAGCCGGTGAACGACAGCAATAGCGTCAGGGTCAACAGGATCACGCCGATCACCCAGTTGAACTCGCGCGGCGGCTTGTACGCACCGTGGTAGAAGACGCGTGCCATGTGCAAGAACACGGCCAGCACCATCAGGTGCGCTCCCCATCGATGCATATTTCGCACCAGCAGACCGAACGTCACCGAGGTCTCCAGACTGGCGATGTCATTCCAGGCTGCGGTGGCCTCGGGTCGGTAGAAGAACATCAAGAAGATGCCCGTGACGGTCAACAAGATGAACAAGAAGAAGCTGAGACCGCCGAGGCACAGCGTGTAGCTGACCTTGACCGCGTGGCGCTTCACCTTCACCGGGTGCAGGTGATAGAGCACCGAGTTCATGATCACATAACTGCGGTTGCGGGGACTGTCGGTGTATCCCTTGCGGAAGATCGAGCCCGGACGGAAGATGCTCGACCAGACCTGGCTGCCCTGGACGGAGTCGACCGTGGAGTTGACCCGGTCCTTGACGGTCGGGCGGGGTTTCTCATCGATGATCTTGGCCATTGCGCGTTCCTGTCGATTCAGAATCTCATGCCGTAGGCATAGCCGTGGCTGTTGGTTCGGGTGTGGGAGTCGCCCGCCGCGGATGCTTGGCCGGCCTTGCCGAGGATGATGACCCCGGTCGGGCAGCGGTCCACGCACAGTGCGCAGCGGGTGCAGATGTCGTCGTCGATGATGAAGAGCACATGATCGGAGGGGTCGTCACCGGGCTTCTCGGTCCCGGTCGCCTCCGACACCGCATCGGGTGTCACCATGTGGATGCACTTCCATGGGCAGATGTCCACACAACCCTCGCACATGATGCATTCGGTCTGATCGATGTGGATGAACTGCTTGGGCTTGACCGCCTTGGAGAGGTAGTCCGCGTCGACCTCCACCAACGTGTAATCGTCGGTGTAGGGCATCATCGGGGGGTTTGCGTCAGTCTTTGCCATATCGAGAAACGTCTCCGTCGCTGCGTGCTTCAGACTTTCTTGACGAGTGGTCGGCCGTAGGTACTGGTCTCGAGCTCCTTGGCGGTGGTCTCGCCGCGCTTTTGCCACCAGGACCAGAGGAACAGCAACAGACCGAAGAAGTAGACGTGGATCAGCACCACGATGATGTCGCGCACCGCTTCGTACTGCAGTGTGATCGGGAACCATCCACCCTCAGCGGTGGGACGCAGAATGTCTCCCGGGCCGTAGATGAGGTTGGTGCGATCCCACCCGAGATCCTTGTCGGCGTGGTCGATCCACTGATGGGGCACGATCCCGAAGGCGACGAACATGACGCCGGTGACATACACCGATGCGACCATGGCCTCACCCCATGAGGCCTTCTTGTCGACGGGCCGGCGCTTCCCGTAGGGGATCACGACGAGGGCCAACAGGGTGGCGACGATCAGCGACACCAAGAAGGCCTGATTCATTCCCGGCCAGCGCAACGGGTCGATGGCGATCATGTCTTGGGCTGCGACCTTTCTCGATTCATGCGGTTCTCGATGCGTCGGTGATCGGTGCGATGCAACCTCGTCATCCGAGCGCACCGTTCATTGCAGAGTGTAGTCATCGGGCCACCGACAACGCCCATCTGTTCGGCGCTGACAACGACCATGCGTCCAGTGTGGCATCACCGATGGATACCGGTGCAAGGTTGTGCGCAAGTTCACGCATTCGAACCCGATGATTTCTGGAATCGTGATGCTCAGCGTCTATCGTCTGAGATGAACGCAACGCATCGTCGTTTGCCGCACACGACACGCATCCCACCCGAAAAGGACCATCGTGACGGAGATCCCCGAACACCTGCTGAAGCGAAGCCGCGAGCGCCGGGCAGCGCTCGGCCTCGGCGACGAGGGCGCAGCGACCGAGTCGGCCGGCGAGTCTCCGGCTCCGGCGGCGACCCCAGCCAAGGTCGAGGCCGCGACTCCTGCGGCGAGCGGTCCCGCACCGCGCGCCGCACTGGCAACCGGTGGCGAGTCTGCCGCTGAGCCCGCCATGGTGCATCCGACCGTGGTTGCCGCCAAGCGTCGTCGCAAGATCCCGTTCTGGGCGATGGCAGCACTGTCGCTGATGCCGGTGTGGGCATTCATGTACGCCCGGGCGCTGACCCAGACCGCCGAGGTCTCAGCCGGCCCGGTCGGTATCGGCGCCGAGATCTACGGCAACTGTTCGTCATGTCACGGCGGCGCCGGCGGCGGCGGTGTGGGCTATGCCTTCACCGGCGGTGAGATCCTCAAGACGTATCCCAATATCGAAGACATGATCCGCTACGTGTACTTCGGGACCAGCCCGTACCAGATCGCCGGCGTGGAGATTCCGGGCGACCCGAACCGTGAGGGTGGCCCACATGTCACCGGGGCCCTCGGCGGCATGCCCGGCTTCGGCGCGACCGTCGGAGGTGGGCTCAGCGATGCCGACCTGTTGGCGGTGATCTGCCACGAGCGCTACACCCTCGGCGGTGCTGACCCGACGTCGAGCGAATGGGCCGACGAGTTCGACACCTGGTGCTCGGCCGACTCCCCGGTCTATAACGGCCTCGAGAGCGGCATGTTCGGCCTCGCCGATGCCGAGATGTTCGTCGACGGGATCCTTCCCATCGGCACCGAACCGATTCCTGGCCGGACCGCCGGGGATCGGTGACCGACACCGGGCCTGCATCGATCTCCCCGAGCGCGCGCCCGCGCCCGTTTGCTGGCGCGCCCGTAGACACCGACGTCGTCATCATCGGCGCCGGTCCCGCCGGTTGTGCGACCGCCATCGCGCTGGCCGATGCCGGCTTCGCCGTCACGATCGTGGAGCAGCGTCGGCTGCCGCGGCCCAAGACCTGCGCAGGGCTGCTGTCCCCACGGGCGATCCTTCATCTCGGTGATCTCGGCATCGACGCCAGCGGTCTCGAGGGTGCCCACCGCGTCGACATCATCGACTTCGTGATCGACGATCGCCATCGACAGCTCGAGTGGCCCGACCATCCCGACCTTGTGGACCATGGCGTGGCGGTGCCGCGCCACTCACTCGATCTGATGATGGTCGAGCGCGCCCGATCGCTCGGGGTGACGGTGCTCGAGGAGCATCAGGCCGTGGGCCCGATCATCGAACGAGGTCTCGTGGTCGGCGCGCGCATTCGATCCAGCGACGACACCCCCGCCGGGATCGCTGCCCCGCGCACCACCGACCCCATCTCCCTCGACCCGACCGCGACCCGAGGCGAGGAGATCCGCGCCCGTTACAGCGTGATCGCCGATGGGGCGAACAGCCGCTTCGGTCGCGCACTCGGCACCCATCGCGATCGCACCTGGCCGATGGCGACCGCAGTGCACGCTGCGTGGGCATCACCGCATGCGATATCGCATGCCGTGGAGATCTCGTTCAACCTGTTCCATGACGATGGGCACCGCTTGGCCGGCTTCGGCTGGGTGGTACCCGACGGGCGCGACTCGATCGACATCGGCGTGGGCCTGGTCTCGACCACCTCGGGTTTCCGATCGGTCAACACCACCCACCTGCTCGAGGACTTCGTACGTTCGATCGCGTCGCGCTGGGAGATCGATCCCACCGCACCGGTGCGGCCACTGATGAGCGGACGGGTTCCGATGGGTGGGTCGGTGCGGCCGATCTCAGGGCCCACGAGCCTCGTCGTCGGTGATGCCGCCGGTGCTGCCAACCCGATCTCGGGGTCCGGTATCGACACTGCGCTGGTCACCGGCACGGTGGCTGGCGAGGTGCTCATCGATGCGCTCAGAGGCGATGACCCCACGGCGCTGCAGCGCTATTGGCGGCTGATCGACGATCGCAACGCTGCGCTCTACAAGGTGGGGCGTCTGCTCGACCGCTTCGCCGGACGCCCGAGCGTGTTCGAGCGCGTCGCCGCCTCGGTGGTGCGTTCACAGTGGGCGGCTGAGACCGTGGTGCGCATGGGAACCGATTCCCTGCGTGACCGACGCGGTGGTCGACCCGAGCAGGCGTACCGGCTGTTACGAGCCCTCAGCCGGTTGGCACCCGACGCATGAGCGGGTCGACGAGCGCCCGCGGTGCCCGTCGCAGTGCATCGGTGGCGGCGGTATCGGGGAG
>SKFX01000113.1 GCA_007117775.1 Ilumatobacteraceae bacterium | reverse complement strand
GCCAGATACATCGCAGTGACCTCGCCCTCGGTGTTCGGGTTGGTGCAGACGATCACCTCGGTGATGCCCTCGGGTTCGATGCGCCCCAGCAGTTCGCGGATCTTGAGCTGTTCGGGTCCGATGCCCTCGAGCGGGTTCATCGCCCCCAACAGCACGTGGTACCGGCCGCGGAACTCGCCGGTGCGCTCGATGGCGACGATGTCGCGCGATTCCTCGACCACGCACACCATTGAGGTGTCGCGACGCTCATCGGAGCAGATCGGGCACAACTCGGCGCTGGCGACGTTGAAACAGCGTTCGCAGAACCGCACCTTGGCCTTGGCATCCAAGATCGCGTGGGCGAGGCGATGGGCGTCGGCCTCGGGCAGTTTGAGCAGATGGAACGCGATGCGCTGAGCAGACTTCGGGCCGATACCGGGGAGCCGGCCGAACTCGTCGATGAGCGCCTGGACCGGAGCGGTGTAGTTCGACGATGACATCAACCCGCACCGTCATCGGAGTCGATGAGCTCTGATCCGGGGAACTTCTGTGCGACGCGCTGGATCGGATCCAAGACGTCCTCGGGTGGCACATCGGTCAACTCCGACGGATCGACGATCTCGTCGATCGGCTCGGCCGGACGCGGTGTCGGAGCGGACGGGTCACTGCTCGGGGAACCAGCCGAACCGGTGTCGGCATCGGCGATGGCCGCGGCCGATGGCCGTGTGATGCCGCGCGGGTTGGTCTCACCGGATCCGGTCGGGGTGATCACGAGGCGGACATCGAACCCGGCGGCCTCGCTGAGGGCCTGTTGGACGGTCGCCAGGTGCTCCTGGCACTTATCGGCATGGGCCGGGTTGGGGACGCTGAAGTACCAGACCTCGGAATCGTGGTGGTCGAAGCTGCCCGCCGAGTAGAGCGCCCGGACGAACGGCTTGAGGGTGCCGCGCACCCGCTCGGCCCAGATGTCGGGGACGGTGTCGAGGTTGCCGGCCGGTCGGGCCGCCGGGGTCGGTGCGGGCGACGGCTCGGGTGCCGGCTCGGTCGTAGACGGCTCGGGTGCGGGAGCCGGGCTGGGGTCGGGGGTGGTGGCGGTGGCGGTGGCTGGGGCCGGATCGGCCGGGGCGTCTTGAGTGTCCTGAGCCGCTGCGGGTTCGGCGGCGCCGTTCGGTGCCGGTTCGGGTGTCGGTGCGGGTGCGGGGTCGCGTCGGGCGCGACCGCCGAGCTGGGCACGTTTGGTGGTCGGGTCGATCGGTACCGGAGCTGTGGTCGGCGCGGCAGGCGCCGGTGTGGCGCGCAGCGCGTTCTCGACGCGCGCCACGCGCGCCGCCAGCGATTCGAGATCCTCTCCCACCTCGTCGTGGGTCAACTGGATGAGCGCCACCTCGAGCAGGATCCGCGGATCGGGCGATGAACGCATCTCGATGAGTGCGGTGCCGAGACGCTCGAGGGCGCGCACCAGAGCGGCGGGGCCCATCTCGCGGGCCCGATCGGCGATCTCGGCGACACGATCGGCCGGCAGCATCACCAGATCGGGGGCCATCAGCGACAAGAAGCTGTCGCGCAGATGGCGGATGAGAGCCTCGGTGATCGGCCGGGCCTCGAAGCCGGCGCTCGCCGCGGTCGCCACGGCCTGCAGTGCGGCACTGGTGTCGCGGTCGTTCAATGCGATGGTGAGCGCATCGACATCGACCCGATCCATGAACTCACCGCCGGTGGCGGCGATCAACTCGAGTGCGGAGAGCGAATCGCGAACTGAGCCGTTGCCCTGTTGGATGACCGCTGCGAACGCCTCGTCGGACAGTTCGATCCCGGCGTCGGCGGCCACCCAGCGGACATGTTGCTCGAGTGCTTCGGGGCCGAGCAGGTGGAAGTGCAGATGCTGGGTGCGCGACCGCACCGTGTCGCTCATCTTCTGCGGGTCGGTGGTGGCGAGTACGAACACCACATGGTCGGGGGGTTCCTCGAGGGTCTTGAGCAGTGCGGCCTCCGCAGCGCGCGACAGCATGTGGACCTCGTCCAAGATGTACACCTTGTGGCGTCCCGGTGTGCCGAGCGCGGACTTCTCGATCAGATCGCGAATGTTCTCGACACCGTTGTTGCTCGCGGCGTCGAGTTCGTGCACGTCATAGCTGGTGCCGCGTTCGACTTCGAGACATGACCCGCATTCACAGCACGGCTCACCGTCGATCGGACGCTCGCAGTTGAGCACCTTGGCGAGGATCCGCGCCGAGGAGGTCTTACCGGTGCCGCGCGGTCCCGAGAACAGATAGGCCTGGCCTTCACGGCCCTCACGCACCGCATCGCGCAGTGCCCGAACCACATGGTCCTGGCCCTTCAGATCACCGAAGCGCCGAGGGCGATATCTGCGGTACAGGGACTGGGTGGCCATCGACGCCACACTACCCGCCCGTCCAGATCCGATGGGAGTGGCCCGACAGCGAGGGCGATGGTGTCCGATGAATGAGTTTCAGCACCGGCGTCTGAGTACCGTTGTCCTCTGTGACGCAGGTTCAGGGCTTGAGCGGTGGCCGCACCTCTGTGGCGGCGAGACGGTGGTCGACGATCATCGTCGGTCTGTTCGCAGCGCTCTTCGGCCTGTTCGCCGATTCGCTGGTGGCGTCAGCCGCACCCGATGAGGAGCCGGCCAATCAACTCGTCTCGAGCGATCCTGAGGACGGGGCGACGCTATCGGCCTCACCGGATCGGCTGCTGTTCGTCTTCGAACGGCGTCTCGGTGCCGACGATGTGCTGACCGCGCCGCTCGCCTGCGGCAATGCCGCACAGCCCACCGGGATCCCCGATGTCCTGCCCGATCGCACCCAAGTGCTCATCGACATCCCCGAAGCATTGCCGCGCGGCACCTGCGCGGTGAGTTGGGCGCTGCGCGACGGCCTCGGCGAGCAGATCGTGTCGGGGGTGCTGACCTTCTCGGTGCAGACCGCAGCGGTGACCGATGAGGTGGTCGACGACAACTCGGTCGAGATCATCAGCGAACCGAACCAGCCCAATGGTGACGGCGACGGCGCCGCGGTGACCGACTCCGACGACGGCGGAGCCAATGGCGGTGCGCTGTGGTTCGGGCGGTTCCTGTCGACGATGTCGATCATGGCGCTGTTCGGTGCGGTGGCATTGATCGCGTTGGCATGGCCCGAGGGCCCCGAGTACGTCATCACGGTCCGCTTCCTGCGATCGGTCTGGGTGCTGGCACTCGTGGCCACGGTGCTGTTCGTCGTCGCGTTCACCGCAGTGGCCACCGAGCGATCGTTCGCTTCGTCACTCAACCCGACCCAGTGGATCGAACTGCTCGGTCACGGTTGGGAGGGCCGCGCCGCAGTGGCGCGCCTGGTACTGGTGGCGCTGACGGTGTGGGTGGTGGCGCGCCCCGAACGCGTCATCGACCCCACCACGCAGCTCGTCGCGATCGGACTGCCAGCACTTGCGATCGTGGCGATCGGATTCAGCCGGATGGAGGGCACCTTCGCGATCGGTGGTGCGCTGTTGTCGATCCTGCACACCGCAGCCGGTGCGGTGTGGTTCGGTGGCGCGTTGATGGTGGCGCGTGTCGTCGTCGCCGGGCCTGGCGATGAGGATCTCGTCCATGCGGTGCGCGGCTTCAACCGGATCTCGCCGGCCGCGATCGTCCTCACGGTGGTCACCGGCGTTCTGCAGATGTTCCGGATCGTCGGCGGCGGCCTGTTCAGCACCGGCCACGGTCGGGTGCTGTTGCTCAAGACCGTGGCGGTCGCAGCGATGGTGTTCATCTCGCTGGTGGCGCGCCAACTGGTGCTCGAGCGGCTCCGGCGAACCGATGAGATGAGTCTCGCGTCGGCGGATCGGTTCCGTCGCGCCTTCGGGATCGAAGCCGGTATCGGTGTGGTGGTGCTGGCGCTGAGCGGGTGGCTGCTGGCGCTCAACCCGGCCCAGATCAGCGACCGCCCCGACTACGACATCGAGCGTCGGTTCTCCGATCCGGTGTCGGGTCTCGACGTGACAGTCTTCATCAACCCGGCCGAGGTCGGCCTCAACGGTCTGCGGGTCGAGGTCGAGGCTCCGCAGGAGAACATCACCGATCTGGCGGTCACCCTGTTGCCACCCGATGACATCGCCGCCACCGGCTATGTGCAGCCCATCCCGCTCGATGGGGCCGGCACCGCCGTGCTCGACGAGGCCGACGGATTGCTGTTCGAGGTCCCCGGCCAGTGGACGCTGCAGTTGAGTGGGTCCACGCCAGATGGCACCCTCACCGGCGCCACGTCCAGCTTTCCTGTGACGGGTGAAGCCATCATCGACATCGTGCCGGCCGTGCCGGCCGGAGAACTCGGCAACGGGTCCGGCACCGACAACGGTGAGTCCGAAGACGAGCCGGAGGGGCCCGTGGTGACGGTCGAGGTCGGATCCGAGTGAGGCCGGTGTCACCGATGCGACCTGGCGGAGGTGCGCGGCGATGACCGACGGACCACAGCGCAGAACATCCCGGGCGAGTGGCCGTAGCAGCTCACGGGAGCGCACGGCTGCTGAGACCAGCGCCTCGGCGCGTGCGTCGCGCCAGCCCAAGGCGATCTCATCTCCCACCGTGGCGGTGGTCATCGATCCCGAGACCGCAGCCGAGGTCGAGTGGGATCTGCACCGGTTCCGGCTGTTCAGTGCCGAGGAATTCGTCGAATCCGATCCGGATCAGCTGCATCGCGGCGGGATCTCGGCTGTGGTCGCCGCCGACGGAGAGCTGGTGGCCCAGGCCTGCACCCAGGTTCTGGCCAATGCACCGCACCTCCCGTTGACGCTGGCAGTCCTCGATCGCCCCGTCGATGCCGCTGCGCTGCATGAGGCCCTCGATGAGCCCGTCGAGGTCGTCGACGCACTCGAAGTCAACGGCCGAGCCAGCCTCGGTGGGTTCGTCATCGACCCTGATGCGCTGCTGGCATCGCCGGAGATGGGGGCGCTCGCAAGGCTGAGGCGACTGTTTCGACGCCCGTCGCGCATGACCGTGCACGTCGACGGGGTGCAGCGCGGCTCGGGTCGGATCCGTTCGGTGGTGGTCACCAACACCGACTCCGTCCGCATCCACGACCATGATGACCCGATCGAGGTGGCGCCGGCGGCCGATCCGTCCGATGGCCTCGTCGAGGTGGTCGTGGTTCCGTCGTCGTCACTGCTCGATCAGGCCCGCTCATGGTGGTGTCATCTCCTCGGGCGACCCCAGCCGCTCGAGCTCGCCGAATTCCACCGCGGCACCTGGGTGCATATCCGCTGTGTGCAGGGTCGTGCGGCCGAACTCGACGGGATCGCACTCGTCGGCGGTTCGGGGGATCTGCGCGTCTTCGATCTGCATGCGCTGCCCTCAGCGATCCGCCACCATCGGCGTCTCGGGAACGGCGCCGGCGGCGAGGCCACGACCAGGGTCTCTGGCGAG
>SKFX01000219.1 GCA_007117775.1 Ilumatobacteraceae bacterium | reverse complement strand
TTGCCGATCCCGGCGATCTGGTGCTGATCGAGCAAGAGCGCCTTGAGCTGACGGCGATGGCCGCGCAGCACCCGGCGCAGATCGGCGACCCCGAAGGCGTCAGCGATCGGGTCGACGCCGAGTCGGGCCAGTTCCGGTACTTCTGAGTCGACGCGGGCCGGATCGAACACCACGACCTCGCCGAAGGTGCGCGGATCGACGAAGCGCAGCTCAGAGCCATCGTCGAGGCCCATCACGACATGGGTGTGCGCCGGCCGGGGTACCGAGCGCTCAGCCAGCAGCAGCTGCCCGCTCATGCGCAGATGCACCATGAGCGAGCGCTGGTTGTTCAACTCACAGAGCAGGTACTTGCCGCGACGGCCCACGGACTCAACGACCGAGCCGCGCGTCCCGTCGATCAGCGCGGTGGCCGAGGTCCGACGCACGACCCGATCGCGCCCGACGCTGACCGATTCGATCCGGCGGCCGACGAGCCGGGGCTCGAGGCTGCGACGCACCGTCTCGACTTCGGGCAGTTCAGGCACGGGATCGCAGGTCAGCCAATGCGACGCGGGCCGCTTCGCGTTCGGCATGCTTCTTCGAGGTGCCGGTCCCGTCACCGAATCGTTCAGCACCGATATGCACCACCGCACAGAACCGCTTGCGATGGTCGGGGCCGTCGGAGACGACCTCATAGTGCGGTGCGGGCAGGCCGAGGCGCGCCGCAGTCTCCTGCAGTGTGGATTTGAGATCGAGGTCTTCGACATCGGATACCTCATCGAGGCGATCACCGATGAGGCCCTCGACGACGACGAAGGCCTCATCGGCACCGCCATCGAGATAGACCGCGCCGATGACCGCTTCGAGGGCGTCGGAGAGAATCGACACCTTGGTGCGGCCACCGCCGGTGTTCTCCCCGCGACCGAGGCGCAGATGGTCGCCGAGACCGATATCGGTCGCCATCTCAGCCAATGCCTGGGCGTTGACAACCCGTTTGCGCAGATCGGTCAGCGAACCCTCGTCGAGGTCGGAGAATCGGCGGTAGACGAGATCGGCGACCACCCAGCCCAAGACGGCATCGCCGAGGTACTCGAGGCGTTCATTGCTCTCAGATCCGGGATGCTCAGCCACCCACGACCGATGGGTCAGAGCTTGGACGAGGAGGGACGGGTTCGCGAAGCCGTAGCCGACGCGACCGCCCAGCGCGCTGAGCTCAGGATCCCCCGGCGCGCTCGACGACATAGTCCACGGCATCCCGCACCGTCCGCAGATCCTCGAGATCCTCGTCTTCGATGCGGAACCCGACCGTTCGATCCGACAGTTCCTCTTCGATCGCTTCGACCAATTCGATCAGGGCCAATGAATCGGCGTCGAGGTCATCGACGAAGGACTGGCCTTCAGAGATCGTCGCGGGGTCGATCTCCAAGATGTCGGCCAGACGATCCCTGATGATCTCGAAGATCTCATCGCGACCGATCGGGCCCTGTTCGACGTGGGTTTCAGCAGGCACGTTCCCCAGTGTAGACGAGCGGTGGTCAGCGATGAGAGACGCTCTGGTCACCCGTTGGGTGCCGCTGTGTCGACGATGACGCGATCAGGCGGACTCGGCGATGGCTGCACGGATCTCGGCCACCACATCGGCCTCGACCATATCGCGGGCGACACCGATCGCATTCGCGATGGCGCGTGCACTCGATGATCCGTGGGAGATGATGCAGACACCGTCGACTCCGAGCAGCATCGCGCCGCCATAGGTCTCTGGATCGAGCGTCTCATACAGCGGGAGCAGTGCCGGCAGCAGGGCCTCGGCATGGGCTCTGGTGTCATCGTTGGTGTCGAATGCGCCGAGGAGTCCGGCCACGAGGGATTTCATGGCGCCCTCGAGGGTTTTGAGGACCACATTGCCGGTGAAGCCGTCGGTGACGACGACATCGACATCGTCGGTCATGATGTCACGACCCTCGACATTGCCGATGAAGTCGATCCCGTCGACCGCCTCGAGCAGACCGAAGGTGTCCTTGCGGAGTTGATCACCCTTGCCTGGCTCCTCGCCGATCGACAGCAGGCCGACGCGCGGCCGGGCGATCGCGAAGCGCTGCCGGGCGAAGATCGAACCCATCTGTGCGAACTGCACCAGCCAGTCGGGTTGAACCTCGGAGTTGGCGCCGGCATCGAGCAGGACCGTCGGGCCGGCACCGGGCACCGGGATCGGCGTGGCGATCGCCGGGCGACTGACACCTTTGATCCGGCCCATGCGCAACAGCGCCGAGGCCATCGCCGCACCGGTATTACCGGCCGAGATCATCGCCGATGCCCGGCCATCGCGGACCGCTTCGGCGGCTCTGACCAGCGATGAATCCTTCTTGCGGCGCACCCCCTGGGCGGGATCCTCGTCCATGCCGATGACCTCGCTGGCCTCCAGCACCTCGATATCGCCGAGTTCGAAATCCGCCGGAAGATCGCTGCGTCCGACGAGGAGCACCTCGATCCCGCGGCGAGCAGCTGCGAGCGCACCCTCGACGATGTTCGCTGGGGCATGATCGCCGCCCATCGCGTCCACCGCTACCGGGAGCATTGCTCAGTGGACCGTCTCAGTCGACGTCGATCACGACGCGGTTCTTGTACCAACCGCACGACGGGCAGACCGTGTGGGGCAGCTTCGCGGAACCGCAACGAGGACAGACGCTGCGCGGTGGCGCGTCGAGCCGCCACGCGCTGGCGCGTCGGCTCCGGGTCTTTGACTTGGAGGTCTTCTTCTTTGGAACAGCCACCGTTCGAGCTCCTCGAGTGATACGCCCGCACTTCCGGGCTCTCGCACGATAGCGGCCGATGGCCCCAACGAGAACCTCACCGCCGACGTCGGTTGTGCCCCGACACGCTCACCGAGCCGGACTGGGCCTCGTTCAGCCGGGTGGATCGGGCGACTCTGCCGGGTCGGGTGCACCCAGATCCTCATCGAGGACCAGTTGATCGAGTGCAGCCCAACGGTCATCGCGGATCTCGGTCTGACACGCACAGGTCGCATCGTTGCGATCCAGTCCGCAGATCGGGCACAACCCGGCACAGTCGGGCCGACACAGCGGTAGTTCGGCGGCGAGCGCCAACGCCGTGAGGTCGCGGACCAGTGGAGCGAGATCCAAGGCATCGGTCTCGATCTCGATGGCGTCGGCATCGGTGACCTCGCGCTGGTAGAGCTCATCGGTCGGCACCGACTCGATCCAGCGCACCTGAGCCAGACATCGACGACACTCCCCCGAGCGCGCAACCTCGACCGATCCGGTGACCCGGACACCCTGCAATGTCGACTCGCACTCGAGGGCGATATCGACCTGGCGGGCATCTGCGTCGGGGGCGTCGATGCCGAACAGCGCGATTTCGAGACATTCGGTGATCCCTCGACGCTGGCCGGGTTGACGGAGCAGTTCAGCGGTGTTGACGCGCAGCGTTCGCAACGCCACCGCGGCTCTCGACGAGTCCGCCGACGGGCTCACTCAGAGGTCCTGATCGAAAAAGACGCTGCCAGAGTCGTTGATATCGGGCGCCTGCTCGGGCGGTTCCTGATCACCGATCACAAGCTTGTGCCGGCCCTGCGCAACGGTCTTTTGCACCCGGTCGAGCAGGATCTCGAAGCTGCCGAGGCGTTGATCCAAGAAGTCCTCGGTCTCGAGTTTGAGCCGCAACGAGTCGTTATTCGCGGTCTCCATCACCTGGCGGGCGCGCTGTTCGGCGGCACGGACCACCTCGGTGCGCTGCACCATCCGCTCGGCTTGCACACTGGCCGCCTCGAGGATCTCACTGGCCTCCCGGCGGGTCTTGGCGATGAACTCCTGGCGCTCTTTGAGCATCCAGCGCGCCTCACGCAACTCCGCTGGCAGGCGCGCCACGGCTTCTTGGAGCAACTCGATCATCTCATCGCGATCGATGCGCGGCGACGATGACAGCGGCATGGTCGGCGCAGTGGCGATGATGTCGATCGCGCGACGCAGCAGGGTCTCAGCGTCTCCGACGAGGCTGACCGGCTGGGCCTGATCGTCGAAATCCTGATCGAGGTCCCCGTAGGTGTCATCGCCGGGGTTGTTGTCGTAGCTCATCGGATCCCCTCAGTGCTCGGAGCATCAGGGAATCTATCGGCCAGCGCTGCGCTGACGACATCGGGCACCAGATGCCCGACACTCACCCCGTTGGCTGCGATCTCACGGACGAAACGACTGCTGATATGGGCGAGCGCGACATTGCACGGCACGTACACCGTTCGGATCCCGGTCATCTGCCGATTGTTGTGTGCCATCTGCTGTTCGATGTCGAAATCGGCCGGGCCGCGCAACCCCTTGACGATGAAGTCGACGCCGAACTGGGCCGCCGCTTGGACGGCGAGTCCGCCGTGGGTGACGACCTCGACTCGGTCGAGACCACCACCGTCATGGGCCGCCAGCGTCGAGCGGACCAGACCGGCACGCTCATCAGCGCTGAACAGTCCAGATGGCTTGTCCGGATTGTGCATCACGGCGACCACGACATCGCCGAAGAGTTCCTGGGCCGAGGCGATGACGTCGAGATGCCCGAGATGAATGGGATCGAAGCTTCCGGGAATCAGGACCTTGGCCATGGCTCCCCCACGGTACTCCCGATCGATGACCCTCGGTGGTGAATGAGGCCCGAGTCAGGGTTCGGGAACAGGATCGATGTACTCGAGGAAGGTGACCCACGTCCGCCCGTACCGCTTCGCCCGGATCTGTCGCCACCGAGCAACTTGAGTTGCAGAATCGCCGAACAGCACCTCGGGATCGATCGAGCGATCCGACTCGATGACCACATATGAGGCCTCCATACCCGACAGCAGCTCACCCCAGCGATCGAAATCGTACGGAGGATCGGCGAACACCAAATCCGCTTCGAGTCCGACGGCCAATCTGACCGCCTCACCGACACGGACCGTGGACCGATCACCGAGGCCCAGCCGTGCGATGTTGTCATCGATCACACGGGCCGCAGCACGGTCCTGTTCGATGAAGGTGCACGACTCCGCTCCCCGCGACAGCGCCTCGATGCCGAGCGCCCCCGATCCCGCAAAGAGATCGACGACCACCGCACCCTCGATGACACCGAGGCTCCCCAACGAGTTGAAGATCGCCTCTCGGACACGATCGGTGGTCGGACGAACCGCCGTTCCCGGAGGAGTCTCGATTCGCTGGCCACCCAGGACCCCCGCAATGACCCGCATCAGGCCAGACTAGAGACATGCTCGAGCCAGACCCGGTCATCACCTGCATCGATTGCGGGGGTCGCGCCTTTCTGCTGTCCAAGCCCGACGAGGATGGACGTTGGGAAGTGGGTGAAGTCGTCGCCTACCGCTGCCAGTACTGCAACGACCGCTGGGACATCGTTCTTGAAGATGAGGATCAATCCGATGACCCCGGCTACA
>SKFX01000039.1 GCA_007117775.1 Ilumatobacteraceae bacterium | reverse complement strand
GTGTCGAACTTCCGCACCGGCTTTCCGAACCAGCTCGGCCATATCTCGAACCATGCCGCGACCGTCGCCGAGGTGCTGCGCGACCATGGCTACGCGACGTTCTGCGTCGGCAAATGGCATCTGGCGCCGATGGAGTGGTGCTCGGCCGCAGGTCCGTTCGACCAGTGGCCACTGGGACGCGGGTTCGACCGCTTCTACGGGTTCTTGGAGGGTGAGACCGACCAGTTCCATCCCGACCTGGTCGCCGACAACCATCTGATCTCACCGCCCGGTGGCCCCGATGACGGCTATCACCTGTCAGAGGATCTCGTCGATCAGGCACTTGGGATGGTGGCGGACTCCGTCGGGGTGCGACCGGATCGGCCGTGGTTGCTGTATGTGCCCTTCGGCGCCACCCACGCCCCGCACCAGGCACCACCGGAGTATCTGGCCAAGTACCGGGGCCGCTTCGATGAGGGCTGGGACACCATCCGCCAACGCTGGTATGAACGTCAACTCGCCACCGGCGTGATCCCACCGGGCACCGAACTGGCACCGCGCAATCCCGGTGTCGAAGCCTGGGAGGACCTGAGCGAGAACCATCGACGCCTCGCCTGTCGCCTCCAGGAGGCCTTCGCCGCGTTCTTGGACCACACCGACGACCAGATCGGCCGGCTGCTCGCTGGCCTCGAACGCCTCGGAGCCGCCCGCGACGATGTCGCGACCCGACCGACGATGGTGGTGCTGTTGGCCGACAACGGCGCCTCCCAGGAGGGCGGCCCGTTCGGGGTGCTGCACGAGATGAAGTTCTTCAACGGAATCCTCGAGACCCCCGATGAGGCGGTCGCGCGCCTCGATGACATCGGCGGCCCGCATTCACACACCAACTATCCGTGGGGTTGGGCCCAATGCGGCAATGCCCCGTTCAAGTGGTACAAGCAGAACACCCATGAGGGCGGCGTGCACGTCCCCCTCATCATCTCGGCCCCGGGGATCATCGCGGACTCCGAGGCCGGCACGCTGCGCCATCAGTTCGTCAACGTCGCCGATCTCGTCCCGACGCTCTATGACGTGATCGGTATCGAGGCCCCCGAGACGCACCGTGGCCTCACCCAGTTGCCGATCACCGGCCACTCCTTCATCGACGTCTTCGCAGACCGCGATGCACCGGCGGCCAACACACTGCAGTACTTCGAGATGGCCGGCAGCCGCGCCATCGTCGCCGGTGAGTACAAGGCGGTCTGTCGCCATCTCGCCGGCGCCGACTACGACGCCGAGGACGCGCCGGGCTCAGGCGCCTGGGAGCTCTACCATCTCGCCTCCGACGCGTCGGAATGCCGCGACCTCGCCACCGAGCAGCCCGAACGCCTGGCCGAGTTGATCGCACTGTGGTGGTCAGAGGCCGAACGCCACGGGGTGCTGCCCCTCGACGACCGCACCGTCGAGTTGTTCGGGGCGCGCTTTCGCGACCATTCACCGCATCGGCCGTCGCGTCGCTACATCTACCGGCCACCGATGTCACCGCTGCCCGGCCAGGCCGCCGCTGCGATCGGCGGACGGTCATTCGATCTGACGGCACGCCTTGCTCGCGGCGCCGGTGACGAAGGCGTGCTGTTCGCAACCGGCACCGAGAACTCCGGGTTCACGGTGTTCGTCCAGCACGACCGTCTGGTGGTCGACTACAACGCCTTCGATGACCACACCGTCATCGAATCGAACCTCGAGGTGCCCGTCGGCGACTGTGAGATCACGGCGCGGTTCCGACGCCGATCCGGCACAGCGGGCCGCATCGACCTCGTCATCGACGGACGCGACGCCGGCGGTGCCGATCTCGGGCTGTACATGAAGATGATCTCGTCGGTCGGGCCGAGCATCGGCCATGACCACGGCTCTGCGGTGTCACCGCGGTACGCGGCGCCGTTCGCGTTCAGCGGCGACTTGCACGAGATCGAGATCGCGTTGTTGAGCCGAGCCGATGTCGAAGCCGAAGTCGAAGCCGAACTGGCCGAGATCGACGCCCGAGCCGAAATGGGGCGCCAATGAGTGATACTGCGATTCCAGAGAACAGCACCCCCGATCTGGTGCTGACACTCCTCGGCACCGGTGGACCGCTCCCCGACGCGCATCGCGCCGGGCCATCACAGCTGGTGTCGGCCGGTGGTGCCCAACTGCTGATCGACGCCGGTCGCGCCGTGGTGATGCGTCTCGCCGCGGCGATGGTGCCGGTATCGGCTCTCGATGCGGTGCTGTTGACCCATCTGCACTCTGACCACATCACCGATCTCAGCGATGTCATCACCAGCCACTGGGTGACCACCTTCGAGCCGACACCGCTGCGCATCATCGGCCCGGTCGGCACCGAGCGCGTCGTGCACCATCTGCTCGAGGCCCTCGGGCCCGATATCTGCTATCGCATGGACCATCACGACGACCTCGCGCAACCCCCGCTCGTCGAGGTCACCGAACTGGCGGTCACCCCAGGATCTGACGCCCTCGTCGACGTTGCGATCGCCGGTGTGGATCTCATGATCAGCGCCGCGGCGACCGACCACCGCCCGGTCGAGCCGTCGATCGGATACCGGATCGCGACACCTCGGGGTGCGTCAGTGGTGCTGGCTGGTGACACCGTGCCCTGCGACGGCCTCGACGCACTCAGTCGGGGCGCGGATGTGCTGGTGCACACTGTCATCAGAAAAGACATCATCGCCCAGATCCCCATCCAGCGGTTGCTCGACACCTTGGACTATCACTCATCACCTGAACAGGCCGCCCAGACCGCGGCGGGCGCCGGTGTGGGGGTGCTGGCACTCACCCATTACGTGCCGGCGATCCCACCCGGTGACGATGCAGCCCGCTCACAGTGGCGCGATCTCGCCGCCGCGCACTTCGACGGCCGCATCGACGTCGGCGACGACCTCCACCGCATCGAACTGCCGATCTCTGATTCAACGACCTGACCGAACCATCGAACGAAGAGGTATCCATCATGCACATCCTGAGAACACCCGATGAGCGTTTCGCCGATCTCCCCGGCTACGGGTTCGCCCCGCACTATGTCGAGGTGTCCGCCACCCCCGAGGCCCCCGACGGCGAGACGTTGCGCATCCACTATCTCGATGAGTCACCGGCCGGTCCGGCGTCGGGAGAGACGGTGCTGTTACTGCACGGTGAGCCGTCATGGAGCTATCTGTATCGAGACATGATCGGCCCGCTGGTGGCCGCCGGTCACCGGGTCGTGGTCCCGGACCTGGTCGGGTTCGGTCGCAGCGACAAGCCCGCCGACACCGGCGACTACACCTATGGCCGCCATGTCGCCTGGATGCAGGCGTTGCTGTTCGATCATCTCGATCTCACCGACGTCACCTTCTTCGGCCAGGACTGGGGCGGCCTCGTCGGCCTGCGGGTGCTCGCCAGCGATCCGGATCGCTTCGCGCGCATCGTGCTGGCCAACACCGGCCTGCCAACCGGACTCAGTCCGCTCAGCGACGCCTTCATGGCCTGGCAGAAGTTCTCGCGCGAGACCCCGGTGTTCGATATCGGATTCCTGATCAACGCCGCCACGGTGCGCGAGCTGTCACTCGATGAGATCGCCGCCTATGACGCACCGTTCCCCGACGACACCTACAAGGCCGGGGCGCGTATCTTCCCGTCATTGGTGCCGACCGGGCCAGATGACCCGGCCGCGACTGCGAATCAGGCTGCCTGGGAGGTGCTCGAGGCGTGGACCAAGCCGATGCTGCTGTGCTTCAGCGATTCGGATCCGGTGACGCGCGGCGGCGACCAGATCTTCCTGCGCAAGGTTCCCGGCACCCGCGGCCAAGCCCACACCACCGTGGAGGAGGCACATCATTTCTTGCAGGAGGACGCACCCGAGCGTCTCGCTGAGATCATCAACGGCCTGATCTCTCATCGCGGGGGTACGTGATGGCCGATGCCCGACGGACCGATCAGGTGCGTTACGGCACCGTGGACCGCGACTACGGCCTGCACCTCGCGACCTGTGACCCGGCCGACGACGGCCCGATCTGGATGGTGAACCTGATGAAGTACCGCGAGGTCGCCGACTATGGCGCTGGCGGTGCAGATAACAGCGCGCCGGTCAGCGGCGCTGCAGCCGATGACCGCTACGCCCCGGTCGGGGTGCTGGCCGAGATCGGTGCCGAGGTGGCCTTCTTCGGCGATGTCGAGATCCAGGCGCTGAACCCCGAGCCGCGCTGGGACCGTGTCGGTGTGGTCCGCTATCCGACCCGGCGTTCGTTCATCGAGATGCAACAGCGCGACGACTTCCAACAACAGCACGTCCACAAGGACGCCGGTATGGAGCAGACGATCGTCATGGGCTGTGTACCGATCGGGTTCCCGCAGGCCTCCCCCGATCAGGTGCGACCCTGGGACCAGGTGCCGAATCCGCCGAGCGAGTCCGATGGCCCGGTCATGGTCATCCATGTCGTCAGCTTCGAGATCGACGGCACCGCCGATGACCCGGCCATGGTCACCCCCGATGAGATGCGCCGCTACTCCGATGCGGCGGCGACGGTGGCGGTCGAACAGGGGGTGCGTATCGCCGGCTGGTTCGGGGTCGAGGGCACCATCGTCGGCGACGGCCGCGTCTGGCATCAGGTGCGCTTCAACGCCTTCCCGTCACTGGCGGCGTTCCTGGTCGTGGTCAACGACCCGGCCCGCCTCGAGGCCCAGCAGCGCCACCGCGAACGCGCCATCGCAGACACCTACACGTTGATCACCCGGCCGCGCATCGACCGGATCGAACAGTTGCGCAGCTGACCGCACTCAGGCGCCCTGGGGACGGCGACGGTTGCGCTCGTCGAGCGCGGCGCCGAAGCGGTCCGGATCCCAGGACTCGGCGAGCGCGAGGGCCATGATCTGGGCCTGGCTGTCAGGGGCGAGTCCCTTCAGCGACGGATCGGTGTCGAGTGAGGTCGGGAAGGCGTAGCCCTCGGCACAGGCGGCCACCACCCGACGCCTGGCACCGTGACCGATCGTGTCGGCATCGACCGCGGCGCGCAGGTGCGGATACACCACCCGGCACATCGCATCGGTGTCGCGGTGCTCGAGGGCACGGGTGAACGCCGAGCACAACTGCATCAGGTTCGCCATCCGCGGCCGGTCCGGTGTGCGGTTATCGCCCGCCGCGTGCAGCACCGCCGGATTGAACAACAGTGCATCGCCTTTGGACATCGGGATCTGCACACAGCGCTCCTCGAAGATCTCCGAGAACCGCGCCCGCTCAGAGATCGCGAAGCCCGCCGTGTAGCGCTGAGAGTTGGCGAGGATCTTGGTCGGACCCATCTCGACGGGGATGTCGTCATGTGCGATGGCGCCCTGCAGAGTCAACATCGACGACATCTCATGGACATGTACCGGGAACTCGAGGGTCTCATCGGGGGTGTAGAAGCCGAGGTGGTAATCGCGGTGCGGACGCTGGGCGTCGGCACCGGGTTTGACCACGTTGACCTGGGTGGTGATCTGGTAGTGCGGCCCGAGCCATGCCAGTGCGGCGAACGCGATCGTCGGCGTCGAGGCATACCCCATGAACAACTCCGGATTCGCCAGGCACAGCTTCTCGTGCGAGTTCCAGATGCGGTCATTGGCACCGGCCGCGGCGAAATGGTCGCCGTGAACGCCGGCGCGGTCGCGTTCTGATTTGATGATCGAGGAGAACACCGCCGAGACCGCGTCCAACAATTCCAGGTCGCGGATCGCGCCGCGCACCACCAGCGCCCCCGGGCCGGACCCGAGCGCCCACGCCCACTCGGCCATGAGCTCGCGGATCACCACCGGATCGACCGGAGCGTCATATGGGTCATGGTCGAAGCCGCCGAGGAGCGAGTCGATCACGGCGCCGTCATAGACCGGGATCCGGTCGATGATCTCGATCGCACCCGGCACCCGGGCCGGATCGGTGGGTTCGTCGATGAGCGCGACGAAGGCATCGAGGTCGAAATCGGTCTCGCCGAGATAGTCGTAGCGGGGAGAGTCATCACGGATCATTGGAACTCCTGGGGTGAAGGGGGTCACGTCGCTGTATCGAGATCGGCGACGAAGTCGGCATAACCATCGTTGTTCTCAGCGAATTCCGAGACCACCTTCACCTTGGTGGTCTCGCCGCGCAGTGCGGCCAGCGCATCGGTCTGGTCACCGACATAGCCGAGGGCGAAGGCTCCCTGCTGATAGCCCATGACGCGCAGCAGGTCATCATCGAGGGTGCGCGCCACCTCGGGAGGACAGGCCAGGTACTGGTTCTCCTCCTGGCGCACCCAACCGACCGAATAGGTGATGTTGACACCCTGGCGGACCTGATCGGTGGTGTTGGCACCACCACCGTGGAGCACTTTGCCGTCGTAGAAGAGCACGCTGCCGCGCCGCATCTCCACTTGGCCGCCCACCATCGCGAGGCCCTCGGCCTCATCGATGGTCGAGGTGTCCGGGAGGATGTGGGTGCCGCCGTTGGCGGCGGTGAAGTCGGTCAGCGCCCACATGGTGTTGCACTGCACGTGGTAGTCAGCCGGGAACGGATAGCAGTCGAAGGCCATCTGATCGCGGTGCAGTTTCTGCTCTGTCTCACCCGGCCCGATGGTGATGATCTGGGTGAGGTGCAACTGCACCGCGGACGCGTGGCCCAAGAACGATTGGGCGACCCCGAGCGCCAATGGATGCATCACCAGCTGGCGCGCCGTCGGACAGCGCGCCACCAACGCTCCGGTACGACGGGTCTGGTGACCGTCATAGTGGTCGCGCCCGGTGGCAGACGCTGCGATGTAGGGCTCGGCCTCGGTGGCGAGTCGGTCCATGGTCTCGTCGTCGAGCAGATCCTCGACGATCGCGTAGCCGTGGCGCGCCAGATGGTCGGTGACCTCTGCGATCGTGGACTCGGGTGACAGACGGGTCAGTTGCAATGCCCCCATGGCGCGCAGATTAGCGCCACACGACCCATCGATGTCGATACGGCCGCCGATCCGTGGGCCTGTTCATAAGCCGTCTACGCTGGGATGATGCCAAGCAACACCGCGGTGACCAGTGAAAATATTCGGAAATCAGGTCCTCGGCTGGTGATCCACGTCGACGATGTCGCGATGTGCCACGGCGCCAGCGCGGCGTTCGTGGAGCTCTCACGACGTGGGGCGGTGTCGGCTGGGTCGGTGATGGTCCCGTGTCCGTGGTCATCGGGAATCCTCGAGGCCGCCGCTGCGGATCCCACACTCGATCTCGGGGTGCATCTGACCCTCAACGCCGAACAGCGCCACTACCGCTGGGGTCCCACCGGCACCCATTCGGCCGCCGCCGGCCTCGTCGATGACGACGGGTACCTGTGGCGCACCGTCGCTGAGGTGCGCGCCCATGCCCATCCCGATGCCGTCGAGGCCGAATGGCGCTCCCAGATCGACCGGGCGCTTGCGACCGGTGCAGACATCACCCATCTCGACACCCATATGGGTTCGGCACTGGCACCGGAATGGTGCGACCGCTACGTCGGCCTCGCAGGCGAGTACGACCTCCCGGTGCTGATCACCGACACCCTCGACGCCTACGGTCCGCATCGCCATCTCGGTGACGTCGACCCAGATCGGTTCGCCGAGTTCGTCGCTGCGGCGCGCACCAGCGGCCAGTCGGTGTTCACCCGGGTACTTGAGACCGACTTCGCCCGCCCCGCCGGTACACCCGCTGACTATCGCGATCAACTCCTCACCGGCACCGCAGGCCTCGGCGACGACGATCTGGTCTATGCAGCCCTGCACCCGTGCCGGCCCGGGCCCGGTGAAATCGAGGTGATCGATCCCGACTGCCACCATGTGCGCACCGATGAGTACCGTGCGTTCTCCGATCCCCACTGGACCGCTTGGCTCGCCGACCAGCAGGCCGAGGGATCGTTTCATGCGACCACGATGCGTGCACTGCGAGCCGAGATGCACGCCAGGAACGATGCAGAGGCCAGCGCAGCGGCCCAGCGTGTGAACTGAATCCCCAGGCCGCGCCACAGCCCTGTAGGGGGCCAGATACCGTTCGCGACCGTGTCGAGGATTCCAAGTCCAGCTCTGCGATCACTCACTGCGATGATGGTTGCAGTCGTCGTCGTTGGTCTCGCGTCGATCGTTGCAGCTGTGCCAGCGGTGGCCGGACCGGTGACGGTACTCGAGCCCCCGGCGCTGGCGCCGGTCATGCGGACTCCGGGAATCGATGGGAGAGTCCCAGCGGGTGCATCACTGAAGGTGCATGTGCCCGATGCCATCGGAGCCAAGACGGTGATCGGCCAGTTGACCGTCGACCGAGCTCTCGGTGCCGGATTCATCGTCGCCTACCCCTGTGCAGGAGGGATTCCCGGGGGCCAGGCCGCTCCGACGCGCTCTGATCTCAACTTCAACGGCATGATCAACCCGGTGGCGTCCAATCGGCTCATCGTCGAGGCCGACGCGAACGGCGATATCTGCCTCTACACCAGCCGGCCGACGGCGCTCATCGTCGATGTCAACGCGGTCACCTTCGACACCGGATTCGCCTCATTCGACAACCGGCGCACCGATACGCGCATCCCGGTCCCGTACAGCCCACCGACACTGCGCGTCGGCGAGACCGTACGGGTCTCGGTTCCCGAGGCTGCCGGCGGCCTCACCGTCGCCGGCCAGTTGACCGTCGATCGCTCCGTCGGTGCCGGATTCATCACCGCCTATCCCTGTCGTGACGGGCTGCCGACGAGTGCCGGCCATCCGACCCGCTCGGATCTGAACTTCAACTCCGCCATCGACCCGGTGGTGTCCAACCGCCTCGTCGTCCAAGCCGATGCCGCCGGCGATATCTGCCTGTACACCAGTCGGCCGAGCGATCTGATCATCGATGTCAATGCGGTCGCCGGCGAGGGCATCGGATCGTTCGCGAACCGCCGCACCGACACCCGCGGACCGCTGGCGACCGGCTCCCCCGCACTCGGTGCGGGTGACGTGCTGCGCGTCAACGTCCCTCGAGCCCGCGGTGGCAACCGCACCGTGATCGGCCAGTTGACCGTGGACCGGACCCGCGGCGCCGGATTCATCACCGCCTATCCCTGTGCGGAGGGGATTCCCGGTGGAGAGGCATCACCGACACGCTCTGATCTCAACTTCAATTCCTCCATCGACCCGGTGGTGTCCAACCGTCTGATCGTCGAGGCGGACACCGATGGTGATATCTGCCTGTTCACCTCGGCACCGGCCGATGTGATCGTCGATATCAACGCGGTCGCCACGACCGGCATCTTGTCGTTCCCGAACCAGCGCACCGATACCCGCCATCCGGGATCGTCAACGCAGATCACCTGGCCGGGTGGCTACGTCCCGCAGTGGCCCGACTATGAGCCGAAACCGCCGATCGACGGTGTCGCTGCGCTGACGGGCCGGCGGGCATCCACCGAGGTGTCGCTCCGGCCGATCATCGCGGTCAAGATCGACAACTTCCGCGCAGCCCGCCCCCAATGGTCGCTCGAGCGCGCCGATGCGATCATCGAGTACAACGTCGAGGGAGTGACGCGCTTCATGGCGCTCTATCACTCCGATATGCCAGACGTGATCGGCCCGGTCCGTTCGGCGCGAACCGCGGATCTGGATCTGCTGGCCGCCATGAACCGTCCGATCTTCGCCTACTCGGGGGCCAATCCCGGTGTCACCGCGTGGATTGACTCCGCTGCGGGTTCGGGCCTGTTGGCTGATCAGCGCGGTGTGCGCGGGACCTGTTTCGCCCGCACCGACACCCGACCGGGCCCGCACAACCTGCTGGTGGACCCGAATTGCTCTCTCGAGCGCCAGCGACGCGCCGGCGCGGCGCGACCGCTGTGGAGCATCGACCCGGCTTGGCGTTCAGCCAATTCGGTGGAGCGGCACTCCTTCGAGGTCGCGATGGACGGTGTGCGCAGCGCGTGGCGCTGGGACGGCGACTCGGGCCGGTATCTGCGCTCCCAGGCCGGTGGCGAACACCTCACTGTCTCAGGAGCGCAGATCGCCGCCGACACCGTGGTGGTGCTCGCAGCGGCACATCTGCCGTCACCGGTCGATGCCCGCTCACCGCATCCGATCACCATCGGCACCGGATCGGCGACCGTGCATCGCGATGGTCGCGCCACCGAGGTGGTCTGGTCGCGCGCCGATCAGTATGGCCCGTTCGAGTTCTTCGACCGTACCAGTGGCGCTGCGGTGCCACTCGACGTCGGCACCACCTTCATCCAGATCGTCAGGGCCTGAGCCGGAGACTCACCGCGTCGGTGTGGCGGCGCGGACCACATCGCCGAGCGCGACGACGAGTTCGCGGCTGTGGTCGCGTTCGGTGAGGCCGAGATGCACCAAGGTCAGTGATCGGTCGGGCACCACGAGGGTGAATTGGCCCATGAAGCCATGGGCGGCCATCGAGCCGGGGAACTCGGGCCACATCCACCAGTGCCGGCCGTAGTCGAAGCCGTTGGGTCCGGTGCCGTCGGGATCATGGGCCACGAATGTGCGGCCGTGCTCGGCCCAGCCCTCCGGCAGGATGCGTCGGCCGTCGGGGCCGACGCCGTCGCGCCGATACAGCTCGCCGAAGGCGGCATAGTCGCGCGCTGTCGCGAACACGAACGACGAACCGACGACGTTGCCGGCGGTGTCGAACCTGGCTTCGGCACCGCTCATCCCCGCCGGGGTGAAGAGCCGATCCTGCAGGAACTCAGACACGACCCGGCGGCGCTCATCGGCGGGGATGTCGGGGTCGCCGCTGAGCACATCGCCGATGATCCGACAGATGATGTTGGTCGTCCCCGATGCATAGCTCCACACCGTCCCGGGCTCGTGGTCCAATGCCAGCGCGGCGGCATAGGCGGCGTGGTCGTCCTGGCCCGAGCCCCA
Organism: Ilumatobacteraceae bacterium; assembly: GCA_007117775.1. GTDB lineage: Bacteria > Actinomycetota > Acidimicrobiia > Acidimicrobiales > Ilumatobacteraceae > CSBr16-110. Next base: position 34,592 of record SKFX01000039.1, on the reverse strand, counting down.
CAGCATCTCGATGCAGTCCGACGGCTCGCCCGGCACGTACTCCTCCAAGAATCGCAGTCCCGAGCGCATCTCGAGCAGGTCGATGAGGCGGATGGCGGCCTTGGGTGTCCCGGCCCAGTCGCGCACCGGTGCCGGCGCCTCGAGATCGATGAGGCCGTCACCGACCAGGATGCCGACAGCGGCATGGGTGACCGACTTGGCCATCGACCACGAGATCAACGAGCTCGATGCCCCGATCTCGGTCTCGGGGCCAAGTTCGCTGGCGGGCTGGGTGCCGTAGCGCTCGAGCATCACCCGACCGTCCACCATCACCAGCAGTGCCAGCGTCCGCCCGGTGGTGCGGGCGAAGACCGCGTCGACGGCGGCATCGACTGTCCCGGGGGTTGCGCTCATGTGCGTGCCGCCACCACGACCTGGTTCCGCAGGACATCGAGGCCGACCGAACCGAGGTTCAGCGCCGCGGTGTGGAACGCCTTGAGATCGAAACTCCGTCCGGCCGCCGCGGCGGCGTCGCGGGCCGCATCGCGCGCCGCCAGCCATTCGCGTTCACCGAGGGCATAGCTCGGCGCCTGGCCCGCCCAGCCGAAATAGCGGTCCACCTCCGATGCCATCTCGACTTCGGATCCCCCGGTCAGGCCGCGCACCAGATCGAAGGCCGTCTGCCAGCTCCACTGCTCACCGGCGTGCATCGGGGCATCGGCGGGCAGTGCGAAGCCGCAGTGCACACCGATGTCGATCACGACCCGCACGGCACGCAACTGGGCCGCGGCGAGATAACCGAGCATGGCCTCGGGCCGGTCCAACAGACCCAGTTCCGCGCATAGTCGCTCGGCATACAGCGCCCATCCCTCACCGTGGCCGCTGATCCAGCACAGCGTGCGCTGGAACCGGCTCAGCGGTGCACCACCGAGCACCACCTGGGCGATCTGGAGGTGGTGGCCGGGCACCGCCTCGTGATTGGCGGTGGTGACCTGATCCCACAGCGGATAGCGCTCACGGCTCAGATCGGGCTGCCAGTAGATGCCGGGGCGGGCGCCGTCCTCGCTCGGACCGGTGTAATGGGCGGCGGTGGACCCACCTGCGGGTGAGACGCGCACCTCACAGACCCGCAGCGGTGGGGCGAGATCGAAATGGTCACGGCCGAAGACGTCGATCATCGAGTCGACATGGTTCTGGGCCCAGTCGCGGAACGCCTCGATCCCGGTCACCGCGAAGTCGCTGTGATGCTCGAGGTGGTCGAGCACCTCGGCGAGACCGGCACCGGGCAGGATCTCTGCGGCCAACCGGGCCATCTCCTCACGCAACTCCAGCACCCGGGTCCAGCCCCAGTCATAGGACTGGCGCGGATCGGGATCGGCGCCGAGGAACACCCGCTGGGCGAGCCGGTAGCGGTCGATGCCGACGGCGTCGTCGACGCGCGCCGAGGCGAGGTAGTCGCTCGTCAACCAGCGGCCGAAGTGCTCGTAGGCGGCACCGGCGCGCGTCGCGGCCTCGGTCAGGCCGGCATCGTCGAGATGGGCGACAGCCTCGAGATAGCGACCACCGCGGGCCCGGGTCTGTTCGATACAGCGCTCCACCTGACGGCGCGCCACGATGTCACCGCATGCCAATCCGGCCTCGAGCGAGGTGCGGAACCCCTCGAGTGCCTTCGGTACCGCCTCGAGGCGCGCCCACAGCTCGGCACGTCCGTCGCCGTCGGAGGTGTCGGCGAGGTCGATCACCTCGACGAGGGCCTGCAGCGGTGAGGCGATGATGTTGAGGTCGCATCGCCACTGACCCGCCTCGTGCTGGTCGAGTGCCACACCGAGCCGTTCGGTGAGCACGAGGCGCGCCAGGGCGTCGGCGGGCGAATCGGTCGTCGGATCGATGGCCGCCAGCGCTGCGAGGGTGTCGCGGTCCAGACGGGCGCGTTCGTCATGCCAGTCGGGATCGAGCCTGGGCAGGGCATGGTCATGGCCGCCGATCCCGGCATAGGTCGCGGTCAACGGATCGAGCGCTGCGACGCGCTCCACATAGTCATCGGCGAGCGCGAACACCGCGGTCGCAGGCTCGGTCATTTTTTTTCACCGGAGTGACGAGACCCATCAACGTTCGACTCTGTAGCTCCCGACACCGCCGATACCTCCGGACGCGACTCTAACACTTGTTCAGTGGGGTGTCTCTGGGTGGGGATCGGTGGCGCTCGGGGTGATCAGCGACCGAGACGACTGGTGGCGCCGGCCGAGATGGATCCAGATCAGGACGGTGTGGCCACCGTTGCGCAGCTCTGCTCGCCGAGACCGGCGATACCGACCACCATCGTCTGGCCCGGTGTCAGAAAACGCGGCGGATCGAACCCGCTGGCGACACCGGCGGGGGTCCCGGTGTTGATCAGGTCGCCGGGCTCGAGCACCATGAACTGGCTGAGGTACCAGACGATGTGGTCGACGCCGAAGATCATGTCGGCGGTGTTGCCCGACTGGACGCGCTCACCGTCGATGTCGGTCCACATCTCGAGGGCCTGGACATCATCGATCTGATCGGCGGTCACCAGCCACGGCCCCATCGGATTGAAGGTGTCACATGACTTGCCTTTGTCCCATTGCCCGCCGCGCTCGAGCTGGAACTCGCGCTCGGAGACATCATTGACCGTGACGTAGCCGGCGATATGGCGCGCCGAATCGGCCGGGCTGTCGAGATAGCTGGTGCGCTCACCGATCACCACACCGAGTTCGACCTCCCAGTCGGTCTTGGTGGAGTGGCGCGGAATCCGCACCTCATCGGTGGGCCCGACCACGGTGTTGGGGGCCTTCATGAACACCACCGGCTCACTCGGCTCCTCCATCCCGGCCTCGCGGGCGTGGTCGCGGTAGTTGAGGCCGATGCATACGATCTTGCCCGGCCGCTTGAGCGGGGCGCCGATGCGCTGGCCATCGAGATCGACGACCGGCAGCGAACCCGCTGCGACCGCGGCGCGCAGGCGCTCGATCCCATCGGAGGCGAAGAACTCGGTGTCGAAGTCAGCGGTGACCGACGAGGCATCGTGGGCCTCCGTCGATCCGGGGGCGATCAACGCCGGCCGTTCCGAGCCTGCGGGGCCATACCTGAGTAGCTTCATGACCTGGTTGTTCTCCTTGATGTGATGACTTGATGTGATGACTTGATGTGATCTCGCCATGAGACGCATCTGGTGCTCATATGGCGGAGCGGAAGACCTCGACACTGGCGGCGATGGCATCCGCCAACGGCGTCGGCGCGGCACCACCGGCGATCTCGAACCACTCGGTGGCATCGGCACCGGCCACCACCGGCAACGGGTCGACACCGCAGCTCAACTCAGCGAATCCGGTCACCTCGCGCACCGCAGCGAGGAAATGAGCGACGCTGAGCACATGGCCTCCGAGATTAAACGTCGGCGCCCCATCGAGGGTGAGACCTGACGCGTGGATGAACGCGGCGGCGACGTCGGGTGCGTACTGGAAATCCAGCGTGCCACCGAAATCGACATGGAATGCCTCGGCGGCGAGAGCGCGTTGGATCGCCACGCTCGGCAGAGAGGTCATACCCTGATCGCGGCCGGGCCCATAGACGGTGTGGGGACGCAGACCGACACTGACAATGCCGTGATCGGCGGCGTACACCTTGGCCAGATCCTCACAGGCCACCTTGTAGACGCCATAGAGCGTACGTGCCAGACGCGGTGCGTCGCCCGCCAGGATCTCATCGGGATAATCAGCCGCGGTGCCGAACACCGCGATGGAACTCGCATGGGCGATGGCACCGACACCCTGGGTGCGGGCTGCCTCGAACACGTTCACGGTGCCGGTCACGTTCACCCGTGCGCCCTGGATCGGATCGGCGCGACAGAACGGGATCTGCAGGGCCGCGAGATGGATGATGCGCCCCACCCCCTCGGCTGCTGCGAGCACATCGTCGGGCACCGTCAGATCACCCTGACGCCAGTCGATCTCGGGGAGTTCACCGGCGTTGATGAGTCGGTGCCGGCTCTCGTTGCGATCGAGATCGAAGGCCACCACCTCGGCACCGGCCGCGGCCAACAACTTCACCACCCACGCGCCGATACACCCGTTGGCGCCGGTGACCAGCACCCGCTCACCGGTGAGTGTCGTCATCTCGTTCATCGTTGTGTTCTCCTGTCTCGGTTCTCGATCGTGTGATGTGTGGTGTGCGGTACGTCGTGTGACCGGCACCGATTCGTGCGCGTGGCTGCTGAACTTGTTGCATCGACCCGGAGGCGAGGCAGGACCCTCGGTGCTGCGCGTTCCCACTGACCCCCTCAGTGCGTGGCTCGTCCTCCGGAGATGTCGTAGCAGGCACCGGTGGAGAAACTGCACTCCTCAGATGCCAACCAGGTGGCGAGCGCCGCCACCTCGTCCGCGGTGCCGGTGCGGCCCATCGGGATCTTGGAGATCATGTACTCGAGCACATGAGGTGCGGTGTCGGCATTCATCGGCGTGGCGATCACCGCCGGGGCGATCGAGTTCACGAGCACACCGGTGGTGGCGAGCTCTTTGCCGAGGGACTTGGTGAAGCCGATGACCGCGGCCTTGGAGGCCGAATAGGCGGCGAGGTTCGGATTGCCCTCCTTGCCGGCGATGCTGGCGATGTTCACGATCCGACCCCAGCCGCGCTCGACCATCGCCGGCGCGAAGGCCCGGGCCAGATGGAACGTGCCGTTCACGTTGACGGCCATCGTGTGGTTCCAGTCGGCATCGCTGACCTCCCAGGTGGGCAGATTGGGCCCGACCACACCGGCGCTGTTGATGATGATGTCGACCGCACCGACCGACGCGGCCAGCGCGCCGACGGCGGCGGCATCGGAGATGTCGACCTCCTCGGTGCGCGCGAACAGCCCGGGGTGCTGATGCGCAGCATCGTCGAGGGTTCGGCGATCGACATCGAGGCCTGTCACCGATCCCCCGCCGGCCACGACCCGTTCAGCACAGGCCAGGCCGATCCCGCGCGCCGCACCGGTGATCAGCGCATGACGACCCTCAAAACTCAACATGGTCAGCCTCCCGGGGCTCATGGATACAACGGCCGCGATGTGCGCCGCAGTCGGTGGTCTCGGTCATGGCTCGACCTCTCGATGCGGTTCCAGCACCGCACGACCCAGGATCCGGCCGGCCGCAAGGTCCTCGAGGGCCTCATTGGCCTGTTCGAGGCCGTAGCGCACCACCCGGGGGGTGACCGCACCGGCGAGGACCAGTTCGGTCACCTCGACGAGGTCGCGATAGGTCCCGACGTAGACGCCCTCGACGCGGCGTTCGCCCTCGACCAGCGCAGCCAGCGGGAACGACAGGTTGCCGCCGACCCCGACGGCCAGATAGCAGCCGCCGAACTCGAGGTGCTCGAAGCCAAGTGCTGCGGTGGTATCGGAGCCGACGAAGTCCAGACATGCCCGAACCCCGTCGCCAAGCGCTCCGGCGATGGCGTCGGGGGCCAGCGCCCGATCGGCACCGCAGTCGAGCGCCAACTGCCGCGCCGCATCGCTGGTATCGACGGCCACCAGCGATGCCGGTGTGAGGGCACGCAGGATCTGCACTCCGAGATGACCGAGACCGCCGACCCCGATGACGAGCGCGGTATCGCCCGGTCGCAAGATCGAAGCGGCCTTGCGCGCGGCGCGGTAGGCGGCGAGGCCGGCATCGGTCAGTGTCGCCAGACTGGCCAGGTCGGCATCGGCGGGCACGGCGAGCATGGCACGCTCATTGGTCAGCAGATACTCGCCATAGCCGCCGTCGACGGTGATGCCCGGGGTGCGCCGATCGGGATCCGCGGTCTCCAGGCCGGCGCGCTCGGCCGCGCTCAACCCGCCGGTGATGAACGGGAAGCACAGCACCGCATCGCCGACACTGACCGTGGTGACGCCCGGGCCCACCTCGTGCACCCAGCCGGCGTTCTCATGGCCGAGCACCAGGGGTACCGGGGCGGTCATCTCACCGGTGATGAGGTGCAGATCGGTACGACACACACCGGCGGCGGCGACGCGCACCACGACGTCCCCGGGGTGTTCGGCCCGCGGCATGGGGGCCTCTTCGAGGATCAGGCGATGCGCGTCGAGCGGTTGTCCCGCCGAACGCATTCTCATCACCCGCATGCCGATCCTTTCATCTGCCTGTCTCCGGCACACCGGACTGCGCCTCGGCACGAAAAGAATATAGTATTCGCCTCGATGTGCACAACCGGGGTTCGACGCTGGGCGGACGGCACCTATGTGCTGTTCAAGAACAAGGACTTCGGCCGTCGGCACCTCGACGACCGGATCCGGCTCGACGCCGGGGTCTTCGGTGTGTTGGGCATGACCACCTGGGCCGGTGACGACCCGGCAGCCGACCAGTACTCGGGGCTGTCGATCGGTGCCAACCGTCATGGCTTGTTGTGCTGCGACTCCAATGTCGTGACCCTCGATGACCACGTCAACTACGACGTCATGACCGAGGTCGCGCTCGAGGCGGGCACCGACGTGGCCTCGGCGGCAGCCGCCGTGGTGGCCGCCTGCCGACAGGCTCCGGTCTCATGGGGCAATCTGGTGCTGATCGACGCCCACTCGGCCGCGAGTATCGAGCTCCGCGGTGACGAGGCACTCGTCGTCCCCCTCGAGGGCCCGACGGCGCGCAGCAATCACCATGTCCGACTCGGCCACCACGGATTGCAGGAGGACACCACCACCACCGAACTGCGCCGAGCTGCTGCCCAGCGTCGCCTCGACGCGGCCACCGGCCTCGCCGATGTCTTCGCACTGCAGTCGGCCCACGACGACGGTGACACCGGGATCTGCAACCACTCGGATCTGACCACCGTCTACAGCTACGTCCTCAGCTGCGATGCGACCGGGGTCAGCCTCCACGTGCTGCAGGGCGCGCCCTGCTCGGGATCGGCACGCATCACCCTCGACATCCCCCTCGGCGATCGTTTCGATCAGACCGCTCGCCAACGGTTCCTCGAGGCCTATCCCTCGGCCGATCCCGAACCCCGGCCGGTGTCGACCGCCCCATGACCGACCCGGCGGATCGAGCGCCGCACGCCACCGCGGCCAGATCGCCCTGGGCCCCGATCGAGCCGCGATTCGCTGAGCTTCGCTTCGACGACCGCCTGCGCATCGGGGTCGCGCTGATCCAACACGAGTGCAACTCCTTCGCCCGGCACCCCACCGGTCTCGGTGCGTTCGAGATCCTCGACGGCGCCACCGCCGCCACCGCCCTCGCCGGCGCGAACACCGAGTTCAGCGGCGCCCTCGCCGAGTTGGGGCGCCGGGGCGCCACCGCCGAGGCCCTCATCTGGGCGCATGCACTGCCCTCGGGCCCGCTCGAGCGCTCCGCTGCGGCCGCATTGGTCGACGCCTTGGGAGCGGCACTCGCGGACCACGCCGGCCTCGACGCCGTCGTGCTGTGTCTGCACGGCGCCGCCACCACCGTCGACGGTGACAGCCTCGACCTCGCGCTCATCGAGCAGACCCGCCGACACCTCGGGAGCGGCGCTGCGATCGCGCTCACACTCGACCTGCATGCCAACCTGACACCGCGCCTCGCGGCCGAAGTCGATGTGCTCACCGGCTATCGCACCAATCCCCATGTGGACCAGGCCGAGACCGGCCGTCGCGCCGTGGAACTGCTGTGCGCGACGATGACACGACAGCTCGTGCCGACGCTCGCGACCGTCACCTGTCCGGCGCTGTTCCCAGATGAGACGCTGCGCCTGCCCGACGGGATCCTGGCCGAGGTGCTCGAGCCGGAACTCGCGGCACTGCCGGCGGGCATCGTCGACCTCAGCGTCTTCCCGACCCAACCGTGGCTCGATGCCCCCGGCGTCGGATTCAGCGCAGCGGTGCTCACCGACGACGACCGATCGCTGGCCGAATCGGTCGCCGAGCGGATCTGCCGCGCCGTGTGGCGAGCACGCCGACGCTTCACCGTGTCCCGGCTGATGGAACCGGGCCGCGCACTCGAGACCGCGGCGGCGAGCACGACGCGACCGGTGCTCATCACCGAGTCCGCCGATGCCCCGACCGCCGGGGCCACCGGTGACGGCACCGCCATGATCGCTGCGGTGCTCGATGGCGACCATGACCTCAGCGTGCTGGCCACGATCTGCGACCCCGAGGCGGTCGAGGCCTGCCACCGGCACCATGGCGGGCCCGAGACCGCCGACACGCTGTTGATGCGCGTCGGCGCCGGACTCGACGATCGGTGGCAGCAGCCGGTCACCCTCGATGCCGTGGTGCGCTGGCTCGGCGATGGCCCCTATCGACTCAGCGGCGCCGGTTACACCGAGATGTCGGTGTCGATGGGCCGCTTCGCGGTGGTGACCGACACCGCGACGCGCCTGACCCTGGTGATCACCGAACGGCCGGCGTGGTCGGCGGATCCGGCCACCTGGGGCCATGCCGGCCTCGATCCCGACGACTTCGATGTGGTGCTGGTGCGCTCGTGCAGCGACTATCTCGCCAACTATCGGACCGCTCCGCAGATCGCGCTCATCGCGGATGTCATGGGACCCGCCTCGGCGCGCCTCGAGCGCTATTGCTTCGAGTCCGCCGATCCGGTGCCGTATCCGGTGGACCCCGACGCCGTGTTCGACCCGTCGATGCACATGCTATAGCATCTGGGGATGCACACCTTCACGACCTCAGTCGACGGCCTGTGCGATCCACCCGAGCCGTACTCCTATTCGGTCCAGGCCGGCCAGACGCTGTATCTGGCGGGCCAGGTGGCCCTCGATGAACAGGTGCAGGTGGTCGGATCCACGCTCGGTGAACAGGCCGAACAGGTCTGGGACAACATCGAGGCGGTCCTCGCCGCCAGTGGCGGCACCCTCGACGATGTCGTCAAGATCACCTATTACCTGCGAGATATCCGCGACCTCCCCCAAGAGATCGCGGTGCGCACAGCACGATTCCCCAGCGGACGGATGCCGGCGGTGACCGCGGTGCAGGTGGCCGCGCTCGGCCTGCCCGGTCTGTTGGTCGAGATCGATGTGATCGCGGTGCTCAACGATGGCTGAGCACTCCCCCGACACCGACGAATTATTGGCCGGCGTCCACGAGCGGCTCGCTGCGCTCGGCCTCAACGGGCCATTGTTCGACCCGGCCGTCGTGGCCGCCGATCTCGCCGAGCGCCTTGAGCTCGACCGCAGCCTCGATGCACTGATCGGTCCCGGCGATCCGGGACCACCACCGCTGTTCGACCCGGCGCTGCGATGATGCGCACCGTTGCCGAACTCTCCACCGCCCTGCGATCCGGGGAGATCACCGCCCGAGCCATCGCCGAGCGGTTCCTCGCCGAGGAGGCCGCCAACCGCGATCTCTTGCACCCATTCGTCGCCGTCGATCCCGAGCGCGTCCTCGCCGCGGCAGACACCGCGGACCGCGAACTCTCCGAGGGGATCGATCGCGGGCACCTGCACGGCATCCCCGTCGGGGTCAAAGACATCATCGACGTCGAGGGATATGCCACCCGCGGCGGGTCACCTTTGACCGCAGCCGACGCCGTCGGCGCCGATGCGACCGTGGTCAGCCGGTTGCGCGCCGCCGGTGCGGTCATCGCCGGCAAGACCACCACCCATGAACTGGCCTGCGGTGTGGTGAGCGCACCGGCCTCGAACCCCTGGGACCCGACACGCGTCCCGGGCGGGTCGAGTGGTGGGTCCGGAGTCGCGGTGGCCACCGCACTGGTGCCGATCGCCCTCGGATCCGATACCGGCGGCTCGATCCGCATCCCGGCCGCGCTCTGCGGCACCGTCGGCCACAAGCCCACCTACGGCCTCGTACCCGTCGATGGGGTCATGGCGCTGTCGGTCTCACTCGATCACCTCGGCCCGCTCGGCATCACCGTGGCCGATTGTGCCGTCGCCCTCGATGTGCTGACCGGCGGAGCCACCGACACCATGTCCGGACTCGACGGCGGGATCGCCCAATGGCGTGTCGGGGTGCTCGACTCGGGACCATTCGCCCCCCTCCAGGACGCCGTCGCGGCGGGTCTGGAGCGATCCATCGCTGCGCTCACCGACCTCGGAGCCAGTGTCGAGCCGATCGTCATCGACGAACTCGACCACGTGCTGGCCGTCGAATTCGGCATCATCGTGGGCGAGGCCGCTGCACTGCACCGCGATGCCCTGCGCGACCGACCCGACGAGATCGACCCGGCCATCCGCGGTCTGCTGATCGGCGGTTCGGTGCTGCCCGACTCGGCCACCAACCGCGCCCATGCGGCGCGGACCGTGATCGCGCGCGCCATCGAGGCCGCCATGGACCGACACCATCTCGATGTGCTGCTGGCCCCCACGCTGCCGGCCACCGCAGCACCCAAGGACGACTTCGAACAGGTCATCGGTGCCGGTCTCGAACACATCGGCATGTCCAATGTCCGCACCACTGCGCCGTTCAACGTCTCAGGCCAGCCCGCTGTGAGCGTGCCGTGCGGATTCGATGCCGACGGCCTGCCCGTGGCGGTGCAACTCGCCGCCCGCTCCGGTGCCGATGCCATGGCCCTGCGGGCTGCATACGCCTTGGAGCGACTCGTCGCACATGATCACAATACGATGGGGCCAGCCGGCTATCGCCGTGACCGCCCCATTGGAGAGACATGACGCAGACCGAACGCACTCTTGAGGACTCCACCGTCGACACCGTGTTGAACGTGATCCGCAAACGGATCATCCTCGGTGAGTACCCCCCGAACTCCAAGATCATGCCCAAACAGATCGCCGAGGACTGCGGTACGAGTTTCATTCCGGTCCGCGAGGCATTGCGGGTACTCGAATCCGAGGGCTTCGTGAGTTTCGTGCACAACCGCGGCGCCTGGGTCACACCGCTGTCGCTGTCGGACCTCGAGGACCTCTACACCATCCGCCTCGAACTCGAATGTGAGGCGGTGCGGCGCGCCACAGTGATGACCGATGACGAACTCAGCGAGGTCGAGGCGGCCCTCGACGAGGCCGACCGCGCCGCCCATGCCGGCAACCAGAGCCGGGTCATCGAGATCAACCGGGTCTTCCACTTCGCGCTCTATGCCAAGGCGAACTCACCGCGACGCCTGAAGCTGATCGAGCAGTTGTGGATGCACTCGGCGCGCTATCAGCGCCTCGCGCTGATCCACCGTGACGATGCCGCCGACGGCGAGCACCGCCTGATCCTGACCGCGATGGCCAACGGTGACCACGGCACCGCGGCCGATGCGCTGCGCGATCACCTCGAGACCACGGTGACGCTGGTACGCGAGCGGTGCCGTGAACTCGTCACCCTCGACGACGGCCGGAGCCCGGAGATGTCGGCGAACTGATGACCACCGCCGCCGCACTCGCCGAGTTCCATGAGCGCGGTTACACCATCGTCGATGCCCAGCACCCCGAGGTGCTCGATCGGCTGCTCGGCGAGTTCCTCGCGGCGGCCGCTGAGCTGATCGATGTGCCCACCGACCAGCTGCGCGCCGATGCACTCCACGACCACATCGAACCCGGTGACGGTGCAGCGCGGTTCCGCCTCGAGCTGACCCAGCGCCTCGTGGCCGAGCACAATGTGGGCGCAACGGTGTTCGAAGCCTTCGCCGACGTGCTCAGTGGCCTGCTCGGACCCGATGTGCTGTCCCAGCGGGTCCCCAATATCGTCTTCCAGCCCCCGGGTGATCCACGCCCGACCGAACTGCACCGGGATGCACCGGCCAACTCCCCCTATGAAGTGGTGGTCTGGCTGCCGCTCGTGGACTGCTTCGGCACCAAGAGCATGTACCTGCTCGACCGGACGGGTTCGGCCGAGGTGATGGCGTTCTATCGCGAACACCCCGACGACCGCGACGGATTCTCAGAGCGGCTGATGGAGCGGGCGAGCTTCGTCGAAGTGCGCTTCGGCCAGGCACTGCTGTTCTGGTCCGGGCTGTTCCACGGGTCGGTGGTCAACACCGAGTCCGAGAGCCGGCTGTCGATCAACACCCGTTTCAAACAGCTGTTCGCGCCGCTCGGGATGAAAGACCCGTTCCGCTACTTCGAGATCCTGCACACCTCACCGCTCACCCGACTCGGCCTCGACTTCCAGCGCGCCGAGACCTACGGAGCCGGGTCGATGCCCGGTCTCGCACCTCCGCACTGAGCACCATGGCCGATCGCTACCTGCCCGTGCTGTTGGAATACCGTGAATCGGTCAATCCTGAGCCGGGTGTGGCACAGGCGCCGTCGTTGGCCGAACAGCGACGGGCCATCGGCCGGCTGGTCACGACCTGGGGTGGGGAACTCGGCGATGATGCCGTCATCGCCCGCGGCGGTGACGAGCCGCTGATGATCGACATCGGCGATGAGATCCGCGGTGTGGTGATGTTCTCATTGCAGGCCCTCCAGCGCGGCCCGGCCATCGATGTGGGTCTGGCACAGTCGATCTGGTCCCAAGTCGATGTGCTGTCGTTCCTCGTCGAGGATCTGCACGCCCGCGATGCGCAGTCCTTCGCCGATCTCCTCGACATGATGCTGACGATTACTGCCGTGGTCCGGCGCGACGTATCACCCGAATGGCGCAACCTGGTGCTCAGCGGGGCGCACTCGGGACCCCATGACCCCGCAGGAACCAAGAGGTGACGGCCATGGATCCATCAGCTGAGACCGCGTCACCGCAGACCGAGTCACCGGGGACCCGGCCGGTGGGACGATGGACGCGTCTGCCGCGTTGGGCGCGGTGGGTGATCACTGCGGCGGTGGTCCTGCTGGCGGCGGCGGTGATCGCCCCATTGGTACTGGCCGCACTGAGTCGCGCCCCCGAGGATTTCGTCAGCTCGCGTGCGCTCGGCGACGGGACCGTCGCGGCAGCCGATCTCGAGGGACGCTGGGAGGTGGCCGACGGTTCACAGGTCGGTTACCGCGTCGGCGAACGCATCGGTCTGGCCACCCTCGAGGCCGTCGGGCGCACCGATGCGGTCACCGGCGAGTTCAGTGTCGAGGACGGGGTGCTGACCGAGGCCGAGTTTGTCGTCGACATGACGACGTTCACGAGCGACCGCTCCCAGCGCGACGACCAGTTCAACGGCCGGATCATGGACGTCGAGACCTTCCCCGAGTCCCGCTTCACACTGACCGAGGCCGCCGAGGTGCCCGACTCGACCGATGTGGCGACCATGGACCCCTTCGTCGTGATCGGCGACTTGACCCTGCGCGGCACCACCATGCCGGTCACCTTCGATCTGTACGCCGCCACTGATGAGGGCCGGCTGCGACTGACGGGATCGACGGTGATCGTGTTCTCCGAGTGGGGCATCCCGAACCCGTCGCTGCCCGCGGCGATGATCTTCACCGATTCCGACGGGATCTTGGAGTTCGATCTGGTGTTGGCGCCCGCCTGAGAACCCCGCCCGTGCGATCCCCCGCCCGATCCATTCCCGAGACCATCTGAAAGGGGAACCCGATGCCCACCGTCCAACTGCCGACCGGTATGGAGATGCACTACGAGATCACAGGATCGGGCCCACCGTTGCTGTTGATCATGGGCACGGCTGCCAGCGGTGACACCTGGGCCGCACAGGTGGAGGACTACCGGCACCAGTTCACGACCATCACCTATGACGCCCGCGGCACCGGGCGCTCGACGCACACCGAGGATCCGACCGCGTATTCCATGGCCGGCCTCGCCGAGGACGCCGCCGCGCTGCTGCGCGCCCTCGACATCGGCGCAGTGCACGTCTCGGGGCTGTCGCTCGGTTCGGCCACCGCCCAGGAACTGGCGATCAACCATCCCGACCTGGTGGCCTCATTGCAACTGCACTGCACCTGGGGCTACTCCGATGAGTGGTTCTGTCGGATGATCGACTCGATGGAGGTCCCCGTCGCCGCCGGCGATATGGCGATGTACATCCGCCTCGCGCTGGTGTGGGTGGCGAGCCCCCACTTCATCAATGAACGACCCGATGATGTGGCGGCGTTCGAACGCGGCTTCATCCTCGACAACCCGCATCCACCGTCGCGCGAGGGCATCTTGGGTCATTTCCATGCCGACCGCACCCATAACACCCTCGACCGCCTCAGTTCCATCTCGGTGCCGACGCTGATCACCTCGGGTGAGGTCGATTGGCAGGTCCCGACCCGCTATGGACGCGCCGTGCACGAACGCATCGCCGGCTCACAACTGCACGTGTTCAGCGGGCCGCAGTCGAGTCATATCGCCTTCCACGAGATGGCGCCCGAGTGGAACGCTTTCACACTGGACTGGCTGCAATCGGTGAAATAATATAATCTTCTCGTCCGGCTGGGGGCCGCAGCGACGGATCGTCACGACAGGGGGTGGGCCCATGGGAAGCCGGCGCTTCGAGGGCCGATCGATCCTCATCACCGGCGCGGGCAGCGGCTTCGGCCAACGCACCGCGGTCCGATTCGCCGAACTCGGCGCTGCGCGCATCCACCTCGTGGACCGGGTGCCCGAACGCCTCGAGCAGACCGCCGGTCTCGTGATCGCCGCCGGAGCCGAGGCCCACCTTCACTGTGTGGACCTCGGCGAGGCCGACGGATGCGCCCGGGTCATCGCTGACGCCGTCGCGCTGCACCCGCGCCTCGATGTGGTGATCAGCAATGCGGCCGCCTTCGCCGATGAGCCGTTCTTGGACATCACCCATGCGTCCTGGCGCCGTGTGCTCGACGTCGGCCTCGATGCCGCATTCATCCTGGCCCAGGGCGCGGCGCGCGCGATGTGTGAGACCGGCGGCGGTTCGATCCTGTTCACCGCCTCGATCGGGGCGCGCTTCCACGGCCGGGGCTTCACCTCATATGACGTGGCCAAGGCGGCACTGCTGGCGCTGGCGCGCGCCATCGCCGTGGAGTGCGCGCCCTACAACATCCGCGCCAACTGCGTCAGCCCCGGCCCGGGTGACACCGCGCAGTCCGCAGCGTTGGTCGATGCCGACACGATGCAGCGCTGGCGCACCGAAGGGTTCGCCGCCGCACCGCTGAATCGGCTGGCATCGGTCGATGACATCGCCGAGGCCTTCGTCTATCTGGCCTCCGATGAGGCCCGCTATGTGACCGGTATCGACCTGGTGGTCGATGGCGGCCTCACCGCTCAGGCCTACACCCCGCCCAAGGACTGACGGAAGCGCCATCGAACCCGCATTCACACCACAACGCATCGACCGAGAGGACATCACCCATGGCAGAGATCGCCGAGATCAACGGCACCGGCATCTGGTTCGATCAGCGCGGCTCGGGGCCGTGCATGGTCCAGATCGGCGGTGCCGTCAGCGCACATGAGGGCTATGCACCGATCACCGGACAGCTCAGTGCCGACTTCGAGATCCTCGACTACGACCATCGCGGCTACGGCCTGAGCGAGCGTCCCGTCCAACGCTATGACATCGACGTGTGGTGCGATGACCTCGTGGCCCTGCTCGATCATGTGGGCCTTGAACGGGTTCATGTCCACGGCGGGTCCATGGGCAGTTTCGTGGCGATCGGTTTCGCCCTGCGCTACCCCGAGCGCGTCGACCGGTTGCTGTTGGGCGCCGGTGCGGTGGCGCGCTGTGATGGTATGGGGGTGTCACACTTCCGCGTCTGGCAGTACCTCGCATCGGCCTACGGGGTCGAGTCGGTGCAGGTGGCCGAGGACCTGGTGAACAAGGCCTTCTCGCGCCACTACATCGACACCGAGGGCCACCAGAGCCTGATCGACGCCATGGTGGACTCCACGACGCGCAACACCTCGACGGAGGTCTTCATCGATGCCTGTCAGGTGATGATCGATGCCGACGTCGCCGACGCGCTCGGCGAGATCTCCGCGCCCACACTGGTCATGGTGGGCTCAGACGATGTGCTCACGCCACTCGATTCGGGCCCGGCCGGCCTCGGGGCGCGAGCCGTGGCAGAGATGATCCCCCGGGCCCGACTGGCGGTCTTCGAGGGCAGTGGTCACGGCCACTATGTGGAACAACCGACCGAGACCCTGGCAGCCATCCATGACTTCATGTCGTGAACAGACTTCATGTCGTGGACGCCGCCGGGGTCCGATGCGGTCGGATCAGTCCTTGAGGCCGTGGGCCTCTTCGAACGACGGGCCGCCGGTGTCCTCGACCCAGTAGCGCTTGGCCCAGCCGACACCCTTCCAGGTCTTCATCTCCTCGGGGACCAGCTTGATCAACCAACGCGGCTGATTCAGCGTCGACTCCATATACGAGGGGCCGTTCTCGCCGAGATAGCGGACCGCCATCTTGGTGGCGATATCGACCCAAGCACCTCCGACATTGGGCTCCTCGACGATCTCAGCGCGGCCCGAGCACATCACCTTGGGGATCTGGGCCATCTCGCCGCTGCTCTCGTCGGGCTTGCCGTGCTCTTTGTCGATGACGACCGCGATCCGCGGATCGTTCTTCATGAGCTTGCACCACACCGAACGCTCACGGCCGACGAACCACAGCGCCTCGCCGTCCCACTGATACCAGATCGGCACCACATAGGGACTGCCATCGGACTTGATACAGGCCACCCGAGCCAGTGCGTCCGATGCCAGGAACGCCTCGACCTCCTCGCGCTGCAGGCCTCCGAGTTCTCCTCGATACTCTTGACTCATCTCGTCTCTCCCTTTCCAATCGGTGCACCACCGTGGTGCGGACGAACCGGGCAGATACCCCATTGCGCCCGACTCGGCTCACGTTGCCGAGCTCTCCCATTTGTTATAGCATCATGACGTGACGGGCGCCATGTCAACATCGGACCCAACGGCCACTTCGACTGCCGAGCCGGACGAACCGAACCAGATCCCAGCACTGTCGGTGCGCGAGGTGCGCCACTCCTATGTGTCCAAGGGGGCGTTCTCGCTCGGCAAGGCCACCCACACCGAGGTGCTCAAGGGAATCTCGCTCGACATCCCCGCCGGGCGCACCCTCGGCCTCGTCGGTGAGTCGGGCTGCGGCAAGACCACACTGGTGAAGTCGATCCTGCGCCTGATCGAACCGTCGGCCGGGGAGATCTGGCTCGACACCGGTGACGGGGTGGTCGACATCCTGGCGCTCAACGGCCGCGACCTTAAGGCGGTCCGCCGCCGGCTCCAGGTCGTCTTCCAGGATCCCTACGGATCACTGAACCCGCGCATGACCGTCTACCAGATGGTCTCTGAACCACTGCGCGCGCATCTCGGCATGCGCTCAGATGCCCGGGCGCGGGTGGAGGAACTGCTGGAGTTGGTCGGCCTGGACCCAGCCATGTCGGACCGTTACCCCCATGAGTTCTCCGGCGGACAGCGCCAACGCATCGGCATCGCCCGTGCACTTGCCTTCGAACCGCGCGTGCTGGTGCTCGACGAGCCGGTCTCGGCACTCGACGTCTCGGTCCAGGCTCAGATCCTGAACCTCATCATCGACCTGCAGCGCAAGTTGAACCTGACCTTCCTGTTCGTCTCTCACGACCTCGCCGTTATCGAACATGTGGCGGATCTGGTCGCGGTGATGTATCTCGGGCGCATCGTCGAGATCGGCGATGTCGACACGATCTTCACCGAGGCGTCACATCCCTACACCAAAGCCCTGCTCTCGGCGAGCCCGATCCCCGATGTGCAACTCGAGCGTCAACGCTCCCAGATCGTGCTGCGCGGTGATGCCGCCAGTTCCCAGGTCGCCTCGGGATGCCAGTTCGCCCCGCGCTGTCCGATCGGTGCCGATGATGAGCGCTGCGGGAGCGAATCGCCCGAGTTGGTGGCCTTCGGTGAGCGCCGCCGGGTCGCCTGTCATTTCCCGGACAACCAGATCGGATAATCCATGCACGCTCCTTCTGCCACGATCGTCACCGTCCCGCGCTCGGGTATCCGGCGGGTCTTCGACGAGGCGAGTGCCTATCCGGACTGCATCCGCCTCGAGGTCGGCGAACCCAGTTTCGCGACCCCCGAGCACATCAAGCAGGCCGCCCGCCAGGCGCTCGCGGACGACTTCACCAAGTACACGCCGAATGCCGGTATCGCAGAGCTGCGCGAGGCGCTGGTGCACAAGTTGGCGACGACCAACCACATCACTGCCAACGCCGATGACATCATCGTCACCAATGGGGCGGTCGCCTCGGTGTTCACCACACTCGGTGCCCTGGTGAACCCCGGCGATGAGGTGCTCATCGCCGATCCGAGCTGGCCCAACTACGTGCAGATGATCCGCCTGCTGGGTGCCACCGCGCGGTACTACCCGCTGCATCTCGACGAGGCCATGGTCCCGACCGCCGCCGATATCGAGGCCGCGATCACCGAGCGCACCAAGGTGCTCATCATCAACTCGCCGGGCAACCCGACCGGTGCGATCATCGACGCCGAGCGCATGCGCGAGATCCTCGACGTGGCACGACGCCATGATCTGTGGGTGATCTCCGATGAGGTCTACGACGAGATCTGGTTCGAATCACCGCCGGTCTCGGCCCAGCCGCTCGATCCCGACGGCCGGGTGATCAGCGTCTTCAGTTTCTCCAAGACCTACTCGATGACCGGTTGGCGGGTCGGCTATCTGGTCGGGACGAGTGACATCGTCAGCCATATCCTGCGCGCCCAGGAGCCGACGAACTCATGTGTGAACTCCATCGCCCAGCGCGCCGCCATCGCGGCGGTCACCGGCGACCAGCAGTGCGTGGCCGAGATGCGCGCCGAGTACCGGGCGAATGCTCTGGCGGCGACCGCTGTGCTCGACCGACACCAGATCGCCTATTCACGCCCGACGGGTGCGTTCTATCTGATGGTCGACATCAGCACCGCCGGACTGACCGATGTCGAGTTCTGCTCGCGCCTGATCCGCGACCACCGCGTTGCGGTGGTTCCAGGTTCGGCATTCGGTGAACGCTCGGGCAATGTGGTGCGGGTGTCGCTCGCCTCTGCGACCCACGAGTTGACCACCGGCCTCGAACGTCTCGCCACCGCCGTGGGCGAGTGGTCCGCAGCGTCCTGAGTCGCCGTCTCCTGAGTCGAAGGGTGTGGAGTCGAAGCGTGCTGTGCGCGCCGCTCAGGGCCAGCGCATCAGCCGAAGCGCAGCAACCGTGACGCCGTGCCGCCGCGGATGGCGGCCCGTTCGTCCTCGCTGAGTCCGGGCAAGAGATATTCGAAGACCGAGAGCACCTCGGCGTAGCCGGGCTCCTCGCGGATCCACGGCCAATCCGATGCCATCAGCATGCGATCGGCGCCGAATGCCCGATGCAGTCGCTCCACCACCTCGGTCAGGTCGCGATACGGGAAGCCTTCGCGACTGAACGCGTAGTAGCCCGAGAGGTGGACGTTGAGCTGCTCATGGCGCGCCGCGAGGTCCTCGACGAGTTCGAGTCCCGACGGTGGCAGTTCGACATCGAAACGCGGTCGACGGAACTCGTCGATGCGCATCTCGGCGTGCAGGTCGGGCAGGAACCCACAGTGGTTGAGCACCACCACCAGATCCGGCCGGCGCTCCATGAACTGATCGAGCAACGCCAGTTGCACCGGTTCGCCGTAGAACCAGACCACCAGACCGGTATCGGCCATGTAGTCGAGCACCGGCGCACACGCGAGGGTCTCGAGTGTGGTCGACGCATCAGCACCGAGTCCGTAGAAACGCAGCCCCTGCAGTCCGGACTGCTCGACGCGGTCGCGCACCGCCATCACATCATCGGGGTCGTCATGGTCGAAGATGCCGATCCCGGCGAACCGGCCCGGATGGGCGGCGAGCACCTCGGCGAGGTACCGGTCCTGCTTGGATAACGGCACCACCACCGCATGGTCGACCCCGGCGGTGTCCATCGCAGCGATCAGTGTCTCGACCAACTCGGCGCGATCAGCCTCGGCCATGGTCTCATAGACAGCGCGCGGGTACTGCGGTGTGGCGGACTGGAACAGATGCAGATGACCGTCAACCACCATCGCCATTGCGCACCTCCACGGACTTGGATGAGAACAGATAGCGATTCAAGAACAACTCGACCTGATCGGCGATGACGGAATGGTCGACGATCGAGGTCGGGCCATCGGCGACCAACGCCGAGTGCAAGAGCAACTTCTCGCCGATGAGCGGCGAATAGAAGGTTTTGGTCGCGGTCCCGACCAACTGTTCGCCCTCGGAGTGGAGCACCATGCGCTGGCAGTACTCGCGTGTCCCGCAGGCGAGGATCTCCTCATCGAGGATCGGATTGATCAGGACCTGCACCCGGAAGCCGTGCGCCTCGCCGAGGATCATCCCGAGCGTGCACGAGCGCCCCGATGCCATCAGGCCGACGGGTCGGCCATCATCGCTGAGGGCTGCGGCCAACGACGCAATGACACCGACGATCTCTGCCGGGCGACCCTCACCGTCGGAGAGGCCGTGGCCGGGGAGATCCACGGCGATGACGGTCCCACCGTTGGCTGCCAACAACTCGGGCACCTGAGCGAACTCGTCGAGATCGCCATCGCGATCATGGACCAGGAGCATCGGTGGCATGGCACCGCCCTCGATGACGACACCGCGTAACGCGGAGCCGTCATCGAGTTCGATCTCGAATGGTGCGCGTACCGACATCGCTCAGTCCACCGGGTTGTGGCATCGGACGGAGGTGCGGTGCCGGGGGGCCAACACCGGATGTTCGGTCGCGCACCGATCGAGGGCGCGCTCGCAGCGATCTCTGAAGGCACAGCCGGCGGTGATCTCCTGGGGTTGGGGGACCCGACCCATCACCGGCTTGAGGTCTGCGACCTTCGAGTTGAGTCGCGGGACCGCTGCGAGCAGTCCATTGGTGTACGGATGATGCGGTACGGCCAGCACGTCTTGAGCCGAACCGGTCTCCACCACCTCACCGAGATACATCACCGCGGTGCGGTCCGCCACCGCAGCCACCACACCGAGGTTGTGGGTGATGAGCATGATGCCCATCTTGCGCTCCTCTTTGAGCATCCTGAGACGCTCGAGGATCTGGGCCTGCACGGTGACGTCGAGCGCGGTGGTGGGCTCATCCGCGATGATGACGCTCGGGTCGTTGACCAGAGCCAGGGCGATCATGACGCGCTGTGAGACCCCGCCGGAGAGTTGGAACGGATACTCATCGAAGCGCCGGCGCGGGTCTTCGATCCCGGCATCGGCGAGCGCCTCGAGCGCGGCGTTGCGGGCCTCAGCCTTGGAGGCCTTGCGATGGGCGCGGACCGCCGAGGTCAACAATGAGCCGACGGTGAACATCGGATCGAGTGCGCTCATCGGATCCTGGAAGATCATCGAGATCTCCGCACCGCGCAACGCCCGCATCTCTGCAGCCGACAGCGTCGTCAGATCGACACCGCGGTAACGGATCGCACCACCGGTGATGTGCAACGGCGGGCTCTGGTGCAATGCCAGCACCGACAGTGCGGTCAAGGACTTGCCACAGCCGCTCTCGCCGACCACTGCGAGGATCTCGTTGTCGTACAGCGACAGCGACACCCCGCGCACGATGTCATAGGCGACGTTGTCTCCCTTGACACCGACGCGCAGATCATCGATCTCGAGCAGCGGCGTGCGCGCATCGGTCGCGTGCTCGACCGGGGTGGTGCCCGATGTCCCGGGATCGACGATGGGATCGGTATCGCTGGACATGACCGCAACTCACTTCCGCAGACGGGGATTCACCAGGGTGTAGCCGATGCTCGCTGCGAGGTTCCCGAGTGTCACCACGACCACCAGGACCAACGCGAAGAACTGCACGACGGGATAATCGCGGCGCAGCACCGCGTTCACCAGGGTCTGGCCGACACCGGGCCATCCGAAGATCACCTCGACGACCAGGGCGTACCCGACGATCTGGCCGACACGCAGACCGGCGAGCGACACGATCGGCAGCAACGAGTTGCGCAGCACATGTTTGAGATAGATCCGGCGATTGCTCAGACCGGCGGCCCGCAGCGTTCTCACGAAATCGTTGCCCAGGGTGTCGAGGACCGCTGAGCGCGTCATGCGGACCGTCAATGCGACCCCCTCGGCGGCCAGCACCACCGAGGGCAGCACGAGATATCTCCAACCTCCCTGGCCGGCGGCGGGCAGCACCTGGAACTGGATCGCGAAGATGTAGATGAGGATCAATGCCAGCCAGAAGTTGGGGATCGCCATGCCGGCCACCGAGAACGACGTGATCCCGGTATCGACCCACGAGTTGCGGCGGAGCGCGGCCACGAGGCCCAATGGGATCCCGATCGCGAAGACCAGCACCAGCGCGGCGGCACCGAGGATCAGGCTGTTGCGCATCTTGTCGACGGCCAATGCCGAGATGCTGGCGTTATTGGTCAGCGAGTTCCCGAGATCGCCGCGGAACATATTGCCCAGATAGGTGAAGTACTGGCGCACGATCGGCTGGTCGAGGCCGACCTGTTGCAGGAACAGCTCACGGTCCGCTGCCGTCGCTGAGGCCGGCAGGCGTGCTGCGGTGACATCACCACCTGACAGACGGATCGCGGCGAAAACCGCGAATGATGACGCGAACAACAGCACCAGGGTGAGTGCGACACGTTTGAGAATGGCGGTCATTTGGCGCTCGTCCTTTCCACTGCGGTCCGCAACCGCGGATCGAGCAGATCGCGCAGCCCGTCACCGATCAGGCTGACGCTGAGCACCATCAAGAAGATGATGATGCCCGGGATCGTCGACTCCCAGACGTTGATCCGCATGTAGTTGCGACCGTCGGAGACCATCTGGCCGAGGCTCGGCAGCGGCGGTTGAGCGCCGAGGCCGACGAAGGACAGTGCCGCCTCGGCGATGATCGCGACAGCCACGTAGTACGACGACAGCACCAACGCCACCGGGATCACATTGGGCGCAATATGGCGCGAGATGATCCTCAGGGTCGAATACCCCCCGGCGCGCGCTGCGACGACGAAATCCTTCTCCGAGATCGCCAGCACCTCGCCACGGACGACACGCGCGATGGCGACGGTGTTGACGAATGCCACGGCCAGGATCACCGGCAGCAGACCCGATCCGATACTGGCGGCGGCCAACACCGCCACCAAGATGAGCGGGAATCCCCAGATGAAGTCGATCAGGAAGCTGATGAAGCCGTCGAGGGTCCCCTTGACGTACCCGGCGATCATGCCGATCGCCGTACCGAAGACCACTGCCAGAGCGGTGACGGCGATGGCCACCAACAGACTGATCCGGATCCCGTAGGTGGCACGCGCCGCGAGGTCGCGGCCGAGGGCATCGGTGCCGAAGAAGTGGCCCGGGGTGCCCACGGGCTTATGACCGTTGAAGAGGTCCTGGGCGGCGTAATCACCGAAGATCATCGGCCCGAAGATCCCGAGCAGGACGACGAAGGCGCCGACCGCTGCACCGGCCATGAGCTGTTTGTTCTTTCGAGCTCGACGGAATCCGCTCATGAGACCAGTCTGTCAATACGGCCACCGGGTGGTCGACCGCTCGGGGCGATCGCGCCCGACCGCGGTGGGTGGGGGGCGGCAGAAGTCAATCGATCATCCAACACAAAGACTCGAGGTGCACGGTTCATGGTTCACGGCCCGGCCCGGCCCGGCCCGGCCGATGAGGGTGGGCACTGCGATCGCCGACGCATCGGCACCGACGATCGCAGCTCCCCGATGGAGCGAGCCGGCTGGGGCGCCGGGCACATGGCCCGACACCCCAGCGGGTCTGCTTGATTACTTGTCCAGCCAGACGTCGTTGTACAGCGGGTACAGATTCCAGACGAACGGCTGCCACCCCTTGACGTAATTGTGCGCCACGAAGGTGGCGTACTGGTTCATCAGGGGCAGGTAGGGCAGGTTCTCCGCCCACGCCAACTGGAACGCCGACGAGGCTTCCTGAGCGGCCTCGGGAGTTCCGGCCTGGCGCCAGTCGGCGATGGCCGCTTCGATATCGTCATCGATGACGTGGGAGAAGTTCGGCACCGGGATCGTCTCGGACGACGAGAAGATGACCAGGATGTCGAGCGGTACCGGCCAGAGCCAGAAGAACAGCGACATCGGGGCCGCATCACGGCCTTCGCCGGATGCCTCCTCGAACCACACGGCGCGGTCGACGACCCGGAGGTTCGCGACCACACCGACCTCGCGGAACTGCTGGGCCACGGCTTCGGCCACGAGCTTCTGGACGCTCTCGTCCTCGACGACATACTCGAACTCGAAACGGGTTCCGTCGCGGACCAAGATGCCGTCATCGCCGGCCTCCCAGCCCGCCTCGGCGAGCTTGGACTTCGCGAGTTCAACATCGAACTGGTTGAATTCCTCGACCAGTGGCTCGTATTGACGGTCAGAGATGGGGAACGGACCATAGGTCGGGTCGCCGTTGCCGAACAGGATCGCATTGACCATCGCCTCGCGATTCAGCGCGTGGGACAGACCCTGGCGGGTCAGGACATCGCCGAAGAACTCGGGATAGTCGCGGTTCATCACCAGGTGATAGCCGGACCATTCCGGGTGCTGGATGGTGAACAGATCCGGGTTGTTGCGCAGACGCTCCAAGTCGGCGTAGCCCGGCCCGATCAGGCTGTCGAGCTCACCGGTCTCGAGCTGGGTGGCGCGCTGGCCGGCCTCGGTGATCACGGTCCAGCGGATCTGGTCGAGATAGGCCGGGCCGGGATTGGAGATGATCGGCGCCTCGGAGCCGGGATAGTCCTCCCACTTGGTCACCAGCGTGTGGCTGCCGGGCACCCACTCGGTGTGGGTGAACGGACCGGTGCCATCGGCGGAGTCGGTGCCATAGGTGGACGACGGGTCGAGGCCGCCGGCGGCCTGCCAGGTGTCGATGTTGGCGAGCGCCCAGTAGCCGGTCTTATGCGGGTTGAGCGCACCGAGCCAGGCGTTCTTCATCTTCATGACGACGGTGTTGCCCTCGACGGAGTAGCCGACCATCGGCACCGTCGAGACGCCACCGATGAAGCTCTCGTCCATGACCGTCTGCAACAGGCCGGCGACCTGCTCAGCGCCCATCGGGCCACCGGAATGGCTGACGCGACCCTCGGGGATCTCGAAGCGGTATTCCATACCGTCATCGGAGACCGACCATGCGGATGCGAACATCGGCACGGTGTTACCGTCGAGGTCGTCGGTCACCAGCGTCTCGTAGATGGCGCTGTAGGCCGGGTCGTACCAGTTGGTGGTGATGGGATCATGACTGGAGACGTCACGGTTGTAGCCCTCACGCAGGACACCACCGGACTTGATTCCGCCACCCATATCGCCACCGCCATCGGGTGCGAGGGTGGTGGCGACATCGGACGAGTCATCGCCACCGCAGGCGGCCAGGATGGCCGATGCGGCGCCGACACCGAGGCCGAGGCCGAGCAGGCCCTTGCCGAAGTCTCGACGGCTGATCTGTCCACGCTGGTAGCCCCTGATCAGATCAGAGGCCTCATTCAAGGCTTGGTCACCGTGTTCATTGTTGCTCATGGATCTCCCCGGAGTTGTTGGCGGCCGATGCACTGCACCGGCCGAAATGGAACGCTCTGCCAAATGGCTTTCGCGGGGAACCCCACCTCGCACGACAACCCCGGATCCGAGGACCCGCCACGGCCGCGAGCGGCCGGAGCGATCGGTCTTCGAACCGACGCACTGGAGAAGACCTCCATTGCGTGTTCAGCGGTTGTGCACTGTGCGGACACCCCAAGAGCAGAATCGTATAATATTGAGTCTGATGACTGCAAGTGCTGCCACACAATCGGGGACAGACGGGTCCGAGCACCGGGCCGCCCTGGCCGCCGCCGGCACCGCGCTGGTCTGTGATGCGCTCGACGCCCTCGGGGTCCGCAGCCATTTCCTCGGCCCCTCGATCACGGCGATCACCGATGGTCCGGCCATCGCAGGACCGGCGGTCACCATGACCTGTCGGGCACTGGGTGTCGACGAGGCATCGGCTGAACGCCCCTACGGAGTGCTGATGGACGCGCTGCGCGATGACCGCGCCGACGCGGTGCTCGTGATCCAGACAGACGATCGTTGCTCGGGGGTGTGGGGTGAACTGCTCAGCGTCGCCGCGCTGGCGCGCGGAATCCGCGGTGTGGTCACCGACGGCCTGGTGCGCGATCGCAGCGGGATCGCGGCAACCGGCCTGCCGGTGTTCGCGTCGGGGCTCTCGCCGCTGGACTCGGCCGGTCGCCAAGAGTTCGCATCCTTCGGCGACCCGATCCAGATCGACGGGATCGAGATCGCGTCCGGGGACTGGATCGTCGCCGATGAACTCGGCGCGGTGCGCATCCCGGCCGATCTCGTCGGCGAGGTGGCGGTCCATGTCAGCGCCAAGGCCGTCGCCGAGGACACCGTGCGCGCCGAGTTGGCCGCCGGCGAACCACTCGGCGATGTCTTCGACCGCCACGGGATCCTCTGATCCGACAGCAACGATCACACCAGCACTGAGATACGGCCCGCAGCGCGGGCCACTGACCACTTGGGGGACAACATGCATGACCGCGATGAATTCGCCTACTCGTCAGCGAGCCGACTCCTCGAACTGATGCACACCGGCCAACTCACGCCGACCGAACTGCTCGATGCAACGCTCGAGCGCATCGATGAGCGCAATGGCGAGCTCAATGCGGTGGTGTACCTCGATGCCGAGGGAGCACAGCAACGAGCGCTCGCCAGCACCGAGCGCATCGCCGCCGGTGAACCCCTCGGGGCCCTCGAGGGACTCCCGATGCTGCTCAAGGACCTGTTCGACTTCAAGCCGGGCTGGCCCGCGACCTTCGGCGGTGTCCCGGCACTGGCCGATCGCCGACCCGATCTGCACTGCGTCTTCGCCGAACGGACCGAACGCGCCGGTGCGGTGCTCGTGGGCAAGACCAACAGTCCGGTAATGGGGATGCGCGGCACCTGCGACAACCCGCTGTTCGGACCGGCGCGCAATCCGTTCGATCTGACCAAGAACACCGGGGGTTCCTCGGGTGGGAGCGCGGCCGCGGTGGCCGACGGCCTGGTGAGCATCGCCGAGGGCACCGATGCCGGTGGCTCGATCCGGATCCCGGCCGCATGGTGCGGTGTCTATGGGATCAAACCCTCCTTCGGGCGGGTTCCGGTGCGACTGCGACCCAACGCGTTCGCCGGCACCTATCCCTTCGTCGCCGAGGGCCCGATCACCCGGACCGTCAGCGATGCCGCCCTCGCATTGGCGGTGCTGTCGGGCTACGACTCCGCCGACCCCTACAGCGTCTCGGACTCACCGGACCCGCGCCTCGGCCTGAGCGGTGACCTCAGTGGGATCCGCATCGCCTACAGCCCCGATTTCGGCGTCTATCCGGTCGATCGACGCGTCGCCGAGGTGGTCGAGCGCGCCGTGATGCGCTTCGGCGAGGCCGGGGCGACGGTCGAGAAGGTATCGATCGATCTCGCCTATGACCATCTCGAACTCGCCGATCTGTGGTGTCGGATGATCGCCCCACTCAACATCGGCACCCTCGAGGGACTGCGCGCCGAGGGCATCGACCTGCTCGGCGAGCACCGCTCGTCGATGCCGCCCGAGTACGTGCGCCGGATCGAGGAGGGATACCGCCTCAGCGTGCATGATCTGGCGCGCGACCAGATCATGCGCACTGCGGTCAACGACGCCATGCAATCGGTGCTCGACCGCTACGACTTCCTCGTCACCCCGACGCTGTCGGCGGTGCAGGTCGACAATGCAGACGACGGTGACACCGTCGGGCCCGCCGAGGTGGACGGCCAGCGCGTCGAACGCCTCATCGGATGGTGCATGACCTACTTCGTGAACTTCACCGGCCATCCAGCCGCCTCGATCCCCGCCGGACTCATCGATGACCGCCTCCCGGTCGGCATGCAGATCATCGGTGGCCGATATGACGATGTCGGCGTGATCCGCGCCAGCCACGTCTTCGAGCAGATCCAACCCTGGGCCCACCACTACGACCTGTGCCGTCGCCGCTGAGGCGCGGCGACTCAGCGGCGCAGCCATGGTCAGATCTCGTGTTCGCCGGGTCGGCGGATCACCGCCGCGGCGGCCTGCGCGCCGAGCCGACCGCTGGTCTCGAGATCGTCGCCGCGCAGCCAGCCGGCGATGAAGCCGGCATCGAAGGCATCGCCGGCACCGACGGGATCGACGGCGTCATCAACGCGCAATGCGGGCACACCCACCGATCGTCGACCATCTGAGACCACCGCACCATCGGCACCGGCTTTGAACACGACGAGTGCCGGGCCGAGCCCATGGGCGGCATCGATGACGGCGTCGACGCCGAGACCGGGACCGAAGAGCACCTCAGCGTCCTCGGTCGACAACATCAGCAGCGTCGCAGCTCGCGCCATCTCGACGAGCACCGGCCTGGCTGCCTCGGCGGACCACAGGCGGGGTCGATGGTTGGGATCGAGGCTGATCGGCATGTCAGCGGCGCGGGCTGCATCGATCACGGCGCGCACCGCTGCGGATGCGCTGATGCCGAGTGCGGGGGTGATCCCGGTCAGATGCACGAGGTCGATCGCTGCGAACCCGACGGCACCATTCCCGGTCTCGATCCAGCGACCCAGATCATCGGGACACAGCGCTGCGCCGGCCGTGCCGGTGCGGTAATAGAGCGGTCGCCGCATCCCATCGGGCAACCATTCCCGCAGATACAGATCGGTGGCCCGGTCGGCATCGACGACCACCCCCTCACAGCCGATACCCGCATTGCGCAGCCGATCGAGCACCATCGCGCCGAGCGGATCATCACCGACCCGGCCGATGTAGTCGACTGCGATACCCAGTCGCGCCAGGCCGATGGCGAGGTTCACCTCGGCGCCGCCGACAGCGAAGCGACAGGTCGACACCGCGTCCATCGGCTCAGGCCCGGTCGGCAGCACCGCGACGATCGGCGCTCCGACGGTCAGAACCCGAGCGGTGCGCCCGACGCTGCTGGTCGATGGCGCCGTCATCTGGGTCTCGGGCTCCGTCTCAACAGCCATCTCAGCCACCGTCGATATCGCGACCGCCTACCACCAGGCTCTCCATCAGTCGTCGTGCCCGCTCGAAGATCACAGCGTGATCACCGGTGCGCAGCGCCGATGACTCCATGAGTGAGCCGACACCGACCGCAGCAGCGCCCGCCGCGAGGTAGTCGGCGACCTCATCGAGGGCGATCCCACCCGAGGGCACCAGCGCGAGACCCTCCAGCGGCGCGAGAACATCGCTGAGATAGCGGGGTCCGAGCGAACGGGCCGGGAAGATCTTGACCAGATCCGCAAGCGCTGCGGCCGTCACGATCTCACCGGGGGTCATCGCCCCGGCGATGAGTCCGATACCGAGGCGTCGGCATTCCGCCGCGATCTCAGGGGTGCTCGGCAGTGGTGCCGGCGTGACAACGAAGCCCGCCCCGGCCTCGACCGCCGGCGCCACCTGAGCGGGGTCGACCACCGTCCCGACGCCAACCCGGCAGCGATCCGGCGCGCCCTCGGCGACCGCCGCGATGGACTCGAGGGCACCCGGAGTGGTCAGAGTGAACTCCAGCGACCCGATCCCGGCGTCGCTCAATCCAGCAGCGAGGCCGACCGGATCAGCGACGGCATCGGCGCGCACGATGGCGATGACGCGGTGGGTGTCGAGATGCGCTCGCAGCGCAGCGCCCTGTTCGGTCTGCAGGATCGGAATCATCGGAGTTCACCGGGTGCGAACGGCGCGCTCCACGCAGTTGCCCGATGCACAAAGATTATATAATCTTCGTGCATCATCCGGGGATCGCCAGCGATCTCCCCGACCTCGCCACGCCGGAGGCTGACATGTTCGAGACCATCCCATCGCGTCTGAACACCGACGCCGAGCGTCGCGTCGCGGCCTATCTCACCGAACGCGCCGATGAGATCCTCGAGTTCACCTGCGATCTGATCCGGACCAACTCGGTCAACCCGCCCGGCGATGAGTCCGAAATCAGCACTGTGATCATGAAGCGGCTCGGCGAATTGGGCATCGATGATGCCAGCGTGCTCAGCTGCGAGCCGACGCGACCCAATGTCATGGCCCATATCGACGGCGACCGGCCGGGCCAGACCCTGATGCTGTCAGGCCATATCGACACCAAGCCGCCGGGCAACCTCGACGAGTGGAGGACCGACCCCTTCGAGCCGACCATCATCGACGATCAGCTGATCGGCCTCGGCTCAGGCGATATGAAGGCATCGATCGCCGCCATGGTCTACGCCGCCGCCGCGCTGCGCGACCTCGGATCGTTCCCCGGTCGCCTCTCACTCGCACTCACCGCCGATGAGGAGAACGGTTCCACGGTCGGTTCCAAATGGCTGGCATCGGCCGGTCACCTCAACGCCGATGTCTGCGTGATCGGCGAGCCCGGCGGTGTGCACGCCGAATGGGAGTCGATCCACCTCGTGAGCCGCGGCGCGGCCCTCTTCAAGATCGTGGTCCTCGGCACCCAGATGCACTCGTCGATCTCCGACCAGCTCCCACGGGTCAACGCGACGCTCAAGATGGCTGAACTGGCCCTCAAGATGGACCGTGAACTGCGCAGCTATCTGACCTATGACGACCACCCGTACTGCACGATGGGCCCGACGGTGAACGTCGGCGTGATGGCCGAGGCCGGCGTCACCTACGGCGTCTACCCCGGTCGCGCCGAGATCGCATCGGATATCCGCACCATCCCGGGCATGACCGAAGCCCAGGTCCAGGCCGATCTCCAACGCTTCTTGGACGACGCGATGGCCGCTGATCCCGAACTCGACGCCCGACTCGAATGGAACCTCATGGTCGAGGCCAGCGAGATCGATGCCAGCCACCCGATCGTCGATGCGCTCGCCGACATCGCCGAGGTCGTGCTCGAGCAGCGGCCGCGCCTCGAGGCATTCCCGGGCGCCACCGATGCCGCCTTCATCCAACGTGCCGCCGGTATCCCGTGCATCGCCTCGTTCGGGCCGGGGTTCCTGCCCCGCGCCCACAGTCCGAACGAGTCCCTGCGCGCCGCCGGTGCGGCCGAGGCCGCCATGATCTACGCACTCGGCGCACTGCGCTATCTCGCTCAGACCGCGACCTGACGTCCCCGGATGATTCAACTGAGCGCGCGCACCAGTCGCCGCGCTGCTGACGACACGGTGGCCGGGTCGTCACCGGGCCGATACAGCGAGCCGCCGACGCCGATGGCCTCGGCACCGGCCTCGAGATAGTCGCTGGCGTTGTCAGCATCGACACCTGATACGGCGACGAGTCCGAGATCGTCGGGGAGCACCGCCGACCAGGCCCGGATCCCGGTGGTGGTGACCACATCGGCCGGGAAGACCTTGACCCGCCGACAGCCGGCGCGGCACGCTGCCATCGCCTCGCTCGGCGTCGCGACACCGGGCAGATGCACGGCACCGGGGACCGCGCCCACCACGGCCGGATCGAAATGCGGTGACACCAGATAGGTGGCACCGGCATCCAGACAGCGGGCCACATCGGCCGGATCGAGCACCGTGCCCGCACCGACTGCACCGGATCCGCCGACCACCTCGGCGAGCATCTCGATCGAGACGAGGGGCTCGGGGGAATTGAGCGGCACCTCGATGGCCGCGATCCCCTCGGCGAGCAGCACCTCGGCGATCGCGGTGACCTCGACGGGTCGCACACCGCGCAGGATCGCGATGACCGGCCGGATCGCCAGCGCCTCGTCGAGATTCATCGGCCGCCCCGCTCCCGGATCACCCTCGCGATCCCGCGCGCCGCCGCGTCGGCAGCGATGACCTCCACCGCCACACCGTGGACACCGAAGGCCTCGCGGTACAGCGCGGCGAGTTCGGCGGCGGCCACCAGGCTGACCGATCGGGGCCGATGCGCCCACTCGAGGGCATCGAGCACCTCCGCGCCGATGATCAGGCCAGCGAGTCGATCGGCGCACTGTTGGGCATCGGCACCGCGCAGCGATTCGGTGCGCACCGAGAACAGCTGATGCACGAGTGACGATTCGGCTACCTCGCGGACCGCAGCACGAAACGCCTCCCCCGGCCGTGCTCGAACGCCCTCGGCGAGACTGCGCGCCAACAGTGTCGCCGTCGAGGTGGCCGCATACAACTCGCCGGTGAGGTAGGTCCGGAACTCACCGATCACCGGTGGGTCCCACCACACCCATTTGCAGTGGGATCCGGCGAGCACCACCACACCCGGATCGCAGTTGCTGCCGAGGATCTCGAGTTCCTCACCGCGCATCACATCGAATCGGCCGCCACCGCTGTCGACGCGCACCCCGGGCAGAGCCAGCAACTCAACGCCGCGCCAGTGCATGCTGACCACCCCAGCAGCGAGTGATGCGGCATCGGTGGGTGTATCGACATAGGGGGTCTCGACGATCCCCACCGAACTGGTCCCCATCCCGCCGACCGCCACCGGCACCCGATGGTGCTGCACCCATGACCCGATCGCATCCCACAGCACCGCGTCATGGGCTCCGGCGGCGATCGCTCCGACACCACTGTCGCGCTGGACGCCGTCGAGAACCTCGCATCCACTCATCAGGTAAGCCCGCAACGATGTGGTCCCCCAATCGACGGCGATCAGATCCGGTGATGATGCGGTGGCCACGCGCCGATGATACGACCAGATCGGTCACCGATCCCGGGTGGACGACCACACCGCTGGAATGGACCCGAGAACGACGGGAACCATGGCGCCCCGGCTGGCGTCCAACCTGACAGACTCAGCGCACCTCATCGCAGAGCGACCAGACCGGGGAGAACACCATGCACAAAGCAACCGCCGTCGTCGTCGTCGTCGCTGCGCTCGGCGCAGTGGCCGCATTCGCCCGCGCCTGTGACACCCGTGAGAGCAGCGACTCGGCCACCACCGAGCGCCGAGAACTCGAGCTCGCTCCCCCGGTGCGCATCGAGGTGACCGGCGAATCGAACGATCCGAACAGTGCCGTCGAGATGGCCGGTGACGATTCGCTCGGCGCGATGAGCATCGCTCCCGGGGGCGACATGGTCGACGATTCCGGATTCGGTGGTGACTGGGTGTGGATGACCACCCGGTTCGTGGCCGGTGATGCACTGGGCCCGCTGCCCACCGATGACGTCGCCTACCACTACCCTCCGGGCGCTCAGGCCACCAGAGATCAGGTCCGTGACCTGGCGGCGCACTTCGGCATCGTCGGCGAACCGGTGGCCGGAGACCCGGCGATGGGATCACAATGGGTGGTGGAGGCCACCGACGGCTCCGGCGCCCGTCTCGAGGTCGCCGCTGATGCGACCCTGTCGTGGTGGATGGCCGGTGGCACCCGTCGACCCGATCTGGTCTCAGGGGCACCCGATGCGCTCGGCCGCGTCGACTACGCATCGGGATGGTTGGCTGACGCGATCCCGACCGGGCCGTATCCGCTGATCGGCATCGATGAGGCCATCGAGCGACTCACGGCCCAATGGGGTTCGTGGTCGGTCGCCATGCCGTATTCGGGCGATCTCGACCCCGACGCCCCGGTCGCATCGCCCGAGGCGGCCGGGTCCGAGGCGATTGGGTCCGACGCAGCTGGGTCTGAGACCCGCGAGAGCGAGCCGATCGACATCGGTCGGCCCGAGCCGATCGACATCGGCGACGTCCCGACCACCGAATTCGAGGTCGAGTTGGTTTCGGTCTCAGCGGACCTGTGGAGCAGTTGGGCGGCCGACGGCTCGATGTGGATGGTCCCGGCCTATCGCTTCGAGGCCTCCGACGGTGGTGTCTACACCATCGCCGCGATCACCGATGAGTACCTCGTGCAGATGGACCCCTACGCCGTACCCGATCCCGGCCAGCCCGTCATCGATCCGCCCTTCATCGACGATCCCTTCGACGGCCTCGACCTCGAGGGGGTACGCGACGCACTGGTGGGCCTGACGCTGAGTGAAGCCGAGGAGCTGATCTACGAGAACGGCTGGTCCTGGACCCTGCGCGCCGTGCGCGTCGACGGTGAGGACCTGCCCGTCACCGCTGACTACCAACCCGACCGGGTGAACATCATCACCGAATCCGGTGAGATCGTCGACGTGACGTCGTTCGGCTGAACATCAGCCGTGGCGTAGCATCGCCGCGATGACCGACTCCAGCAGCGACCACCTGCCATCATTCGACCTCGCCGGCGACGTGGTGCTGATCACCGGCGCCAGCCGTGGCATCGGCGCCGGTCTCGTCGAGGCACTGGTCGCGGCCGGTGCCACAGTCGCGGTCAGCGCCCGCGACCCCGATGATGCCCGCGCCGTCGCCGACGCGACCGGAGCCGCAAGTGCACATCGCCTCGACGTCGGCGATCTCGACTCGATCGAGGCCGCGGTGGCCGAGGTCATCGAGGCCCACGGCCGCCTCGACGTGCTGGTCGCGAACGCCGGCCTCGGCGCCAATCATCCCGCCACCGAGATCACCGAGGCGGACTGGGACGAGATGATGGACACCAACGCCAAGGGCATGTTCTTCTCCATGCAGGCCGCCGGTCGCGCCATGCTCGCGCAGGGGTCGGGCCGGATCATCGCGATCAGCTCACAGGCCTCGGTGGTCGGCATCCGCGATCACGCCGTGTACTGCGCCTCCAAGGGGGCGGTGAACCAGATGGTGCGCGTCCTCGCGCTCGAATGGGGGGCGCGCGGCGTCACCGTGAACGCGGTGGCACCGACGTTCATCCGCACCCCCGGCACCGCCGAGCGCCTCGATGACCCGGAGTATCTGGCCGGTGTGCTCGATCGCATCCCGCTCGGCCGGGTCGGCACCATCGCCGATGTCGCCGGCGCCGTCATCTACCTCGCGTCACCGGCGGCAGCGATGGTCAACGGCCAC
>SKFX01000211.1 GCA_007117775.1 Ilumatobacteraceae bacterium | reverse complement strand
CGGTGTCGCCGGGCATCGCGGTCGGCGGCGCTGCGTCGACTGGTTCGTCGATTCGATGGCGGTCGCCGCGGGTGCGCAGGCCGGGGTGGCCATCCCGCTGATGGCCACATTCGGGTCGATGCCGCTCATCAGCATCCCGGCCAACCTTGTGGCGGTGCCGATCGCGTCGGCGGTGAAGCTCTACGGTCTGCCCGCTGCGCTCATCACCGGGATGCTGCCCGCCATCGGACCGGTGCTGATGTGGCCGGCGGTGATCGGCACCTGGCTCGTCGATCGCATCGCCGCAATGGCGGTGATGGCCGAGCCGGCTGGTTCGGTGCGTGCGGTGATCTGGGTCATGGTCGTGGTCGGGGTGGCTGTGGTGTGGTGGAACGGGCGTCGGGCTCGCTCGGCTGCTACAACTTGGAGTCGGAATGGGCGTCTATCTGTTGACCGGTGACGATGAGTCGTTGTTGCGTTCGGCGGTCCAGCAACTGACCGACGAGCTCATCGGCGACGGCGACGCCTCGTTGATGGTCGACGATTTCGATGGCGATGACTACGGGCTTGCCGCCGTCGTCGATGCCGCACAGACATTGCCGTTCCTCGCCAATAAGCGGGTGGTGGTGGCCCGGGGTATCGGCCGTTTCGGTGCTGAGGAGTCGGCGCTGTTGACCAGCTATCTCGCCGATCCTTCACCGACGACCGAGTTGGTGCTCGTCGGTGGTGGCGGCCGGATCCCCAAGGCGCTCACCGATGCGGTCGATGCAGCCGGCGGATCCAAGACCGGCACCTCGGCGCCGACGCGGGCCACCGATCGCCAGGGGTGGATCGCCGGGCGGGCCGAGCAGGCCGGTGTCCGACTCGAGATATCGGCCTGTCGTCATCTGGCGGCATGGCTCGGTGAGGATCTCGGCCGTCTCGATGGGATCCTTGCGACCCTCGTATCCACCTATGGCTCAGGTGTGCGCCTCGACATCGCTGATGTGGAGCCGTTCTTGGGTGATGCCGGGGGAGTGCCGCCATGGGAGTTCACCGATGCCATCGATGCCGCTGATACGCCGACGGCGCTGACGCTGCTCGGGCGTCTGTTGCGATCGGGTGATCGCCATCCGCTGCAGATCATGGCGACCCTGCACAACCACTATGCGCGTCTGGCGCGCCTCGATGGGATCGATGCGCGATCTGAAGCCGATGCAGCCGCAGCGATGGGCATCAAGACCGGATTTCCTGCTCGTAAGGCCCTCAGCACCTTCAATCGACTCGGCGGCGAGAACGTCAGGCGGGCCATCGAATTGCTCGGCGCGACCGATCTGGATCTGCGGGGATCCACCGATCTCGATCCCGAGATGGTGATGGAGATCCTGGTGGCGCGCCTGTCTCGGCTGCGACCGGTGGGACGCTGAGCGATTCCGGGCGATCCCGGGATGCGAGCTCGCTCAGGTCGAGGAATTGACGCGCTTCATCAGCCGGCTCTTCTTGCGAGCAGCGGCATTGGGATGGATGACGCCCTTGGCGGCGGCCTTGTCGATGCGCTTGACCGCGAGGCGCACGGCCTCGTCATGATCGTCGGTGCCCACGGTGTCGATGGCCCGCTTGGTGCGGGTCTTCATCTCCGAACGCACGGCGCGATTGCGCTCGGCGCGCTTGGCGTTGGTGAGGATGCGCTTCTTCTGGCTCTTGATGTTGGCCACGGACTACTTCCCGGTTCGTTCGGCTCTGATGACACGATATCTCCGCCACGTTCGGCCACCATCGGGTGGGTCGAGGACGCGGCTGCGATCTCGTCAACGCCCATGAGACGTCTGGCCAGACGCTAGCGCTGTGGCCGGCGTCTCCCAACGCCGAGGTGGCGCTGACGGTAGCGTGGGAGGGTCATGGATCTGTCCCGTATCCGCAATTTCTCGATCATCGCCCATATCGACCATGGCAAGTCCACCCTGTCGGATCGGATCCTGGAGATCACCGGTGCTGTCGAGGCCCGTGCGATGCGCG
This sequence comes from Ilumatobacteraceae bacterium, assembly GCA_007117775.1. Classification (GTDB taxonomy): domain Bacteria; phylum Actinomycetota; class Acidimicrobiia; order Acidimicrobiales; family Ilumatobacteraceae; genus CSBr16-110. The sequence goes on along the minus strand of SKFX01000211.1, from coordinate 3,514 downwards.
AGCAGTACCTCGACTCGATGGACCTCGAGCGCGAGCGCGGGATCACCATCAAGGCACAGAACGTCCGGGTCGACTGGAAGGGTCTGACCTACCATCTGATCGACACCCCGGGCCATGTCGATTTCGGGTACGAGGTGAGTCGTTCACTGGCGGCCTGTGAAGGCGTCGTATTGGTGGTCGACGCCGCCCAGGGCATCGAGGCCCAGACGCTCGCCAACTGCTATCTGGCGCTCGAATCCGATCTCGAGATCGTCGCCGCGCTGAACAAGATCGACCTACCCGCGGCTGATCCGGACCGCTATGCCATGGAGATCGAGACCGTGCTCGGCATCCCAGCTGAGGATGTGCTGCGGATCTCGGCCAAGACCGGCGAGGGCATCCCCGAACTGCTCGATGCCATCGCTGAGCAGATCCCACCGCCGAATGGGGATCCGGATCTGCCGTTACAGGCGCTGATCTTCGATTCGCAGTTCGACCAATACCGCGGTGTGGTGTCGAGCGTGCGGGTGGTCAACGGTGTGCTGGAGTCCGGCTCCAAGCTGTCATTCATGAACGCGAAGGCCCACCATGAGGCGATCGAGATCGGAGTCCGGCGCCCGGCACCCACCCCGGTGGACCGACTCGGGCCCGGTGAGGTGGGGTATCTGATCGCCGGGATCAAAGATGTCGGCGAGGCCCGATCCGGTGAGACGGTGACCACGGCGGCACGCGGTGCCACCGAGACCCTGCCGGGATACCGCGATCCCAAACCCATGGTGTTCTCCGGTCTGTTCCCGATCGATGGTGACGATTTCGAGAATCTGCGCGATTCACTCGAGAAACTGAAGCTCAACGATGCCTCGATCACCTCGGCCCCCGAGTCCTCGGGAGCGCTCGGGTTCGGGTTCCGATGCGGATTCCTGGGGCTCTTGCATATGGAGATCGTCAAAGAGCGCCTCGAGCGCGAATTCGGTCTGGCATTGATCGCGACCGCCCCGAGCGTCGAGTACCACGTCCATCAGACCGATGGGGAGCTCAAAGTTGTTGACAATCCGGCCGAACTGCCGCCATCGCAGCGGATCGAGCGGATCGAAGAACCGTTCTTCAAGATCTCGATCATCACCCCGACCGAATACACCGGTGCGTTGATGGACCTGTGCCAGAGCCGACGCGGTGAGATGGTCAAGATGGAGTATCTGTCGCCCGAGCGTGTCGAGTTGCACTATGAGCTGCCCCTCGCCGAGGTGGTCATCGACTTCTTCGACCAGATGAAGAGCCGCACTCAGGGGTATGCCAGTCTCGACTACGAACCGGTGGGATACCGGCCGTCGAATCTGGCCCGTGTCGATCTGCTCTTGAATGGGCTGCCCGCCGATGCCTTTGCGACGATCGTGCATCGCGACCGGGCCTATGACTATGGGCGACGGATGTGCGAGAAGCTCAAGGAGTTGATCCCGCGCCAGATGTTCGACGTGCCGATCCAGGCCACCATCGGCGGCAAGGTGATCGCCCGCGAGACCGTCAAGGCGCGGCGCAAGGACGTCTTGGCCAAGTGCTACGGCGGCGATATCACCCGTAAGCGCAAACTCCTCGAGAAGCAGAAAGAGGGCAAGAAGAAGATGAAGTCGATCGGCCGGGTGGAAGTGCCCGGAGACGTGTTCATCTCCGCGCTGAAGCTCGATGACTGAGCCCGCGCCGAGCGAGCCGACGGCGCGCACTGCGGGCACCGAGGGAACATCGCACGCTGGGGGTGCGATGTTCCGGTCCCTGCGCCATCGCAATGCCCGGTTGTTCTTCATCGGCTTGGCGGTGTCCACGATCGGCACCTGGGTGCAGTTCACCGCCATGGCGCTGTTGGTCTACCGCATCACCGGACGGGCCACCGACCTCGGCATCACCGTCGCATTGCAGTTCCTGCCGATGCTCCTCGGCGGGGTCTGGGCCGGAGCGTTCGCCGATCGCCATGACAAGCGTCGACTGACGCTCATCACCCAGTCGGCGATGGCCGCCCAGGCCCTCGTGCTCGGCATCTTGGACCTCGCCGGTTTCGTCACCTTGCCGGTGGTGTTCGCGCTCTCGTTCACACTCGGGGTGATCAACGCCATCGACAATCCGGCCCGACGCGGGTTCGTGACCGAACTGGTGGAGCCCGATGAGATCACCAACGCCATCTCGTTGAACACTGCGGTCATGACCGGCTCGCGGGTGTTCGGCCCGGCGATCGCCGCGATCGCGGTCGGCCCGCTCGGCACCGGATGGCTGTTCACCATCAACGGACTGTCGTTCGTCGCGATCATCGGCGCCCTGGTGGCGATCCGTGTCGACGATCTCTACCGGGTGCCCCTCGAACCACGCGGCGGCACCCCGGTGCGAGATGGTCTGCGCTTCGTCCGGCGCTCCGAGGTGCTGTTCCCGGCGTTCGTGGTCTATGCGGTGGTATCGACGTTCGGCTTCAACCATGTGGTCGCGCTGCCCAAGATCGCCGACCAGTTCTGGGGCGGGGATCAGTGGTTCGGATGGCTGCTGGCGGCCACGAGCATCGGCAGTGTGCTGGGATCGTTGCTGACCGCTCGGCTCGGGTGGGTGTCGACGCGTTGGATGGTCGGCAACGGCCTGATCCTGGGCGTCAGCGGCCTCGCGATGGCATGGGCACCGAACGCGCTCGGAGCCATGGCTGCAGCGGTGCCGCTGGGATTGGGTGGTGCCGGTTTCGTGACCGGTATGAATGCGCTGTCCCAACAGGAGTGTCCACCGCAGATGCGCGGTCGGGTGCTGGCACTCACCGCGGTGGCATTCCTCGGCTCCACACCGATCGGCGGGCCGATCACCGGATGGGTCGGTGATCACATCGGCGCGCGTTGGTCGCTCGGGTACGGAGCGCTGATCTCGTTGGTCGCAGTGGTGGTCCTGGCGGTGATCTCAGGCCGCGGTCTTCGTCGCTGGTCGGGCCGATCCGACGCCCGGGGCGCGACCGGGGCCGGCGCAGGGTCGATAATGGCATCATGAACCCTCCGGTCATCGTCTGGTTCCGTCGAGATCTGCGCTCGAGCGATCACCGCGCCATCGCCGCCGCGGCGGCCGAGTCCTCATCGGTGATCGGTGTGTTCGTCGATGATCCGGCGCTGCGGTCGGTCTCGGGCGCGCCGCGCCTCGCCGCGCTCCATGACCGATTGGTCGAACTCTCCAGAGCACTCGATGGGGCGCTCGTGATCCGCAGCGGCGATCCACGACAGGTCATCGCGGCGCTCTGTGATGAGACCGGAGCCGACCGGGTGTTCGTGACCCGAGATCATGCGCCGCGGGGCCGCCGACGCGATGGTGAGGTCGCAGACGTCCTGCGAGCCGGGGGCCGACGTCTCATCGGGTTCGGCAGCAACTATCTCGTGGAGCCCGGGACGGTCCGCAAGGCCGATGGCACGCCGTACCGGGTGTTCACACCGTTCTTCAAGGCCTGGCTTCGGTATCTCGATGCTGAGACGACCACCCCCGTCGAGGCGCCCGCCGTCGAGTGGATGCCACTCGCGTCGGATCCGAT
>SKFX01000147.1 GCA_007117775.1 Ilumatobacteraceae bacterium | reverse complement strand
TTCGCAGATCGGCGCAGCGACCGCCATTTCGGCCTGGTGCGCCCCCCGCTCGACACGGCGCGCACCGAAGCGGGGTTCCGAGCTGATGTGGCCCGCGTGACTCAGAATCTTGCGACCGAACTCGAGGTGCTCATCGCCAGAGCACCCCAGCAGTGGCATCTGTTCCAACCCAACTGGCCGTCGGACCCCGGGTACTGAACGAACGGTGCTCGCGAAGCGGTCGGGTTGCGCCCATCGCGTCGGCGTTGTCGCTGCCGGTGAGACCGGTGATGCCATCGCCCACGCACTACCGTTCGCCGTGTGGTGATGCGCGTCGGGATCGTCTGCCCTTACAGCCTGTCGGTTCCCGGCGGTGTCCAGGCCCAGGCGCTGGCGATGGCGCGCGAATTGCGTCGCCGAGGGGTGGAGGCGCGTCTGCTGGCACCATGTGATGGTCCGCCGCCAGCGGAGTTCGTCAGTCCGATCGGCAACAGCCTGCCGACCGCAGCGAACGGTTCGATCGCTCCGTTGGCCCCGGATCCGGCGGCGGCGCTGCGGATGATCCGGCTGTTATCCGACGAGGCGTTCGATGTGGTGCATCTGCATGAACCGCTTGCGCCCGGCCCGACGATCACCGCAATCACGCTGCGGCCTGCGCCGATGGTCGGCACGTTCCATGCCGCTGGCCAGTCAGCCAGCTATCGGTTCTTGTGGCCGGCACTCAGTCGTTTCGTTGAGCGGCTCGATCATAAGGTCGTGGTCTCCAAGGATGCGCACAAACTCGTCGCCGAGCATTTCTCGGGAGACTTCGAGGTGCTCTTCAACGGGGTGGAGACCGATGCGATCGCTGCAGCGGAACCATTTCGATCCCCGAAGCCATCGGTGTTGTTCATCGGGCGACACGAGGAGCGAAAGGGCCTCGGTGTGCTGCTGGCTGCACTCGAGCGCCTCGATGACGACATCGAGTGTTGGGTGGCCGGCCAAGGGCCCGATACCGAGCGGCTCCGCGAGCGCGCTCGCGATGATGAGCGCATCGTCTGGCTCGGGCGATTGTCAGAAGCCGAGAAGTTGGCACGGTTGCGCGGTGCGACGATCTTCTGCGCGCCGTCACTGCACGGAGAATCCTTCGGGGTGGTGCTGCTCGAGGCGATGGCGGCCGGGACCGTGGTCGTTGCGAGTTCGCTCGATGGGTATCGCAATGTCGCAACCGATGGTCGTGACGCAGTGCTCGTCGAACCGGGTGATGCCGATGCCCTCGCCGCCGCCCTGTCGGGTCTCATCGCCGAGCCCGAGCGGCGAGCGTCCCTGATTGCCGGCGGACTGACGCGGGCACAGGAATTCGCCATGCCGACACTGGTGGAGCGGTATCTCGAGATCTATGAGCAACTCATCGCCCGAGCCGGCGCGCCACGGGTACGTCGTCGCCGAGGTTGGGGCCAACCTAGAGTGGTGTCATGACCTTGATCATCATCCTCGTCATCGTGGCGGCACTCGCAGTGTTCGTCGTCGGTGGATACAACGGTCTGGTTCGTGCTCGCAACCAGATCGACAACGCCTGGTCGCAGATCGATGTCCAATTGAAGCGTCGTCTGGATCTGATCCCGAACCTGATCGAGACCGTGAAGGGGTATGCGGCCCATGAGCGCGAAACCCTCGAAGCGGTCGTGGCGGCCCGTCAGGCATCGCTGGCGGCTCCCGACACCCCCGGCGCCCAGGCGCAGGCCGATAATCTGCTGTCGGGTGCGCTGCGCCAGCTGTTCGCCCTGAGCGAGGCGTATCCCGATCTGAAGGCGAACCAGAACTTCCTGGCGCTTCAGGAGGAGTTGACGGCGACCGAGGGCCGCATCGCCTATGCCCGCCAGTTCTACAACGACAGCGTTCTGTCCTATGACAACCGACGTCAGGCATTCCCGACCGTGATCGTTGCCAACCTGTTCAATTTTGAGTCTCGTGAGTACTTCGAGGCTGAGGAGCAGGCTCGTGATGTCCCGACCGTCGAGTTCTGAGCATCCAGACCCGATCGAGGCCTACTGTGCCCGAGTCGATCGGATGGTCCTCGGTCTCGGTGTCATCGGCGTCCTGGCCGCATTGATCGCTGCGGTGCTCGCCGGATGGTTGGTTGCAACGTTGAGCGGGAGCGGTCTGTTGGGCCTCGTCATCGCAGCGGTGGTCGCGGTCGTGGCGGCTGGATGGTTCATCGGTCGGATCCGTGCCTGGCATGGCGCGTCCATCCTCGAGCGTCTCTCGGCCCAGCCGATCGACGAGATGTCCCATCCGCGGGTCTGGAACCTCGTCGAGGGACTCTGCCTGCGATCGGGTGTCGAGGTTCCTCAATTGTTGTTGGTGCCCGACGATCAGCCCAATGCGCTGGTCCTCGGAGGCAATGAACGCCAGCGAGGTGTCGTGTTCACCAGCGCCGCCCTCGAGGTCTTCGACCGCATCGAACTCGAAGCGGTGGTGGCATGGTTGGTCTCGCGCCTGCGATCCGGTGAAGCGGAACGTTCGCTTCGCTTGGCCGGGCTCATCGATGCGCTGCCGATCCCAGACGCTGTTGTCTCGACGATGCGTGCCCAGGTCGGGGTCGAGGACTTGGTGGCCCTGCACGATCAGGCGGCGTGCTCGCTGACGCGTTATCCGCCCGGATTGCTGGGAGCGCTCGAGCGTGCCCGTGAGGCCGCCGATGGCTCACCTGACTCAGATGGGGTGATGACGCAAACGTGGACGCTGGATGAGGCACAATTGTGGTTCGTTCCGCCGAAGGTGCATCGGGTGACCGATACGCCGGGGCAGGACGTTGCTTTTGACAGCGCGCTCGATGAGCGCATCACGACCACGAGGGACCTGTGACCACGACCCATCTCCAGTCATCGCGCCGCATCGGTGTGCAGCGCTCTGTTCGTCGTCGAGGCCGCAGCGCTGCAGCCGCAGCGGTCGCGGCGGTGTTGTTCATCGCAGCCTGTTCGGGCTCTGAGGAGGCTGAGGAGACGACGACGACGACCGCGGCGGCGGCGACGACGACTGCTGCGACCACAACGGTCGCCGAGACCACCACGACCGAACCCGAGCCCCAAGAGGTGTTGCGCATGCCGCTCACCGGTGAGGTCATCGAGTCCGAGGAGCAGATCCCGGTCAGGCCACCGCTGGCGGTCAAGATCGACAACCACCCGCGCGGTCGTCCCCAGGCCGGCCTGAACGAGGCCGATATCGTCTTCGAGGAGATCGTCGAGGGGTCGCTGACCCGATTCGCCGCGGTCTTCCACACGCGGGACTCCGACCCGGTCGGCCCCATCCGCTCGGGCCGCTCCCAAGACATCGGCATCCTGTCGGCGCTGCGCGATCCACTGTTCGCATGGAGCGGAGGCAATGCCGGAGTGACCGGTCTGATCCGTTCATCGACGCTGATCGACATCGGACCGAGTCAGGCTCGCGGGTACTTCCGTCGCTCAGGTGTCGGCGGCGCACCGCATAACCTGTATTCCTCGACTCAGGTGCTCTGGGAGCAGGCGCCCGAGCAGTTCTTCTTCCCGGCCCAGATCTTCCCGTATCTCGCTCCCGGTGAGGAGCCCGAGGGCGAGGTGGCGACGCAGGCCACCGTCCAGATGGATGGCATCAGGGTCCGTTGGGACTATGACGCTGAGTCGGGTCTGTATCTGCGGTTCCAAAACGATGCCGAGCATCTGACCGAGCTCACCGGCCAGGTCAGCGCTGACAATGTGGTCGTGATGGCGGTCAACTACGTTTCGAGCGCCGTCGATTCGCGCAGCCCAGAGGCGATCACGTTCGGTGTCGGTCCGGTCGTGATCTTCTCCGATGGTGTGGCCCGCGTCGGCTATTGGAGTCGCGAGTCGATCTATGAGCCGTTCGTCTTCACCGCCAACGATCCCACCGATCTCGACCCCGAGGACTACGACGTCATCGGCTTGGTGCCCGGTCGCACCTGGGTGGAGCTGGCTCGCGACGCCGAGTCATTTGCGATTTGGGAGTGATCGACCCCGCAGACAGCCGCAGTTGGTCGATACGATGGTGATATGACCGACGCTGAGTCCTCGAAATCATCCGTCGCTGCGTCGACCGGAGGCTTCCCGGTCAAGCGCGGTCTTGCAGAGATGCTCAAAGGTGGCGTCATCATGGATGTCGTCACCGCTGAGCAGGCGCGTATCGCCGAGGATGCCGGCGCCTGCGCGGTCATGGCTCTCGAGCGCGTCCCCGCCGATATCCGACGCGATGGCGGAGTCGCTCGTATGAGTGATCCGAGCATGATCGAGGGCATCATGGAGGCCGTCTCGGTGCCGGTGATGGCCAAGGCGCGTATCGGTCATTTCGTCGAGGCACAGATCCTCGAGGCGATGGGTGTCGACTTCATCGATGAATCCGAGGTGCTGACACCCGCCGATGAGGCCCATCACATCGACAAGTTCGCGTTCGACGTGCCCGTGGTCTGCGGTGCAACGAATCTCGGTGAGGCCCTGCGCCGCATCTCCGAGGGTGCAGCCCTGATCCGCTCCAAAGGTGAGGCCGGTACCGGCAATATCGTCGAGGCGGTCAGGCATCTTCGCTCGATCACCGGTGACGTCAAGCGCCTCACGCAGGCCGATGCTGCCGAGTTGTTCGCTGCGGCCAAGGAACTCGGAGCGCCGCTGGGACTCGTCCAAGAGGTGGCCGAGACGGGCTGCCTGCCGGTTCCGCTGTTCTGTGCCGGAGGCATCGCAACACCGGCTGATGCAGCGCTGGCCATGCAGCTCGGTGCTGAGGCGGTCTTCGTCGGTTCAGGCATCTTCAAAAGTGATGATCCGGCGCCTCGTGCCCGTGCCATCGTCGAAGCCACGACGCACTTCAACGATCCTGAGATTCTGATCAAGGTCAGTCGTGGTCTCGGCGCGCCGATGACCGGAATCGAGATGGATGAGATCAACCAGCGCTACGCCGAGCGCGGCTGGTAAACGGATCGGAGCCTCCTGATGGGGCCATCGATCGGGGTGTTGGCGCTCCAAGGAGCCTTTGAGCGGCATCAGCGACATCTCGAGCGTCTCGGTGCCCGAGTCATTCAGGTTCGCCGCCCCGAACATCTCGACGGCCTCCACGGCATCGTGATCCCCGGAGGGGAAAGCACGACGATGTCCATGCTGTTGGAATCGGGTGGCCTGTTCGACTCGTTGGCGGCAGCCATCGATGACGGAACCGCAGTGCTCGGTACCTGTGCGGGGATGATCCTGTTGGCCTCCGCAGTGCTCGACGGTCGTGATGACCAGCGTCACCTCGATGCACTGGACATCACGGTGCGTCGCAACGGCTACGGCCGACAACGACAGAGTTTCGAAACCGACCTCACGCCGAGCTGGCCCCATGGGCAGGCAAGCGATGCGGCGTCATCTGCATCGTCGTCCGCGGCGATGGCGGGCCTGTCCTCGGAGCCGTTGCGTGCCGTGTTCATCCGTGCCCCGCGTGTTGAATCCTGGTCCGATGACGTCGAGGTCGTTGCGCACTGGGACGGCGCTCCGGTGCTGATGCGCCAAGGTGCGGTGGTGGCGGCGGCATTCCACCCCGAGCTCACTCGTGATGATCGGGTCCATCGTTGGTTTCTCGGTATCGTCGCCGAGGAGGTGGTGTAGATGTCAGGGCATTCCAAATGGGCAACGATCAAGCATAAGAAGGGTGCTGCGGACAAGGCCCGCGGCAAGTTGTTCGCCAAGATCGCCCGACAGATCGAGGTTGCGGCGAGGCTCGGAGGTGGCGACCCCTCAGCCAATCCGACGCTGCGAACTGCGATCCAGAAGGCCAAGGGCGCGCAGATGACCAATGATGCGATCGATCGGGCGGTCAAGCGCGGCACCGGCGAACAGGGTGATCAGGCCTATGAGTCGATCCTCTACGAGGGGTACGCGCCCGGTGGGGTGGCGGTGCTGATCGATGTCTTGACCGATAATCGCAATCGGACTGGAGCGGAGATCCGCAGTGTGTTCAGTCGCCTCGGAGGTTCACTCGCCGAACCCGGCGCGGTCAGCTGGCAGTTCCAGCGACGTGGGATCATCTTGGTGGATGGCGCTGTCGATGAGGAAGCGGTGCTCGCCGCCAGCCTCGAGGCCGGTGCCGATGACATCTCCGATGACGGCGGGACCTGGCGGGTGATCTGTGATCCATCGACCGTGTTCGAGATCCGTGAAGCGCTCGAGTCTGCCGGCCTCGAGGTGGTCTCAGCGGACAGCCAACTGGTGTCGGACCATGTGGTGGCGGTGAGCTCGGTCGAGGACGCGCGCGCTGTGCTGCGTATCCTCGAAGCCATCGAGGACAATGATGACGTCCAGGACGTCTTCTCGAACTTCGATATCCCAGACGACATCATGGAGGCCGCTGCATCGTGAGCATCTCAGTCGGAGACCGTGCGCCCGAGTTCACCCTGGCCGGGACCGGCGGCCGCGAGTACTCGCTGTCTGAGTTCGCTGGTCGGCCGGTGGTGCTGGTCTTCTATCCCGGTGATGACACGGCGGTGTGCACCAAGCAGTTGAACTCCTATAACGATGAGTTGGCGGCCTTCGAGGAACTCGACGCCCAGGTGTTGGGAATCTCGGCTCAGGACCTCGACAGCCATGAGCGCTTCTCATCCAAACATGGTTTCGCATTCCCCCTGTTGGCCGATACCGACAAGGCGGTGGCGGGGGAGTACGGGACGCTCGGCCCGATCGGGTTCCCGCGCCGCAGTGTCTTCATCATCGATGCCGATGGCATCGTGCGCTATGCCCATCGGGCGATTGCCGGTCTGACCTACCGTCCGGTCTCTGAACTCATGGGCGTGCTGCGCGATCTGTGATCACCGCAGCTGTCACTGCCAAGCGCTAGACTCCGAACCTATGTTCGCTTCGTCACCTCCGGTGCGCGTGAGATTCTGATGGCCGGCGTCGCAGCGATCTCAGCGACCGGCGAGATGAGAGCCGATCGGATCCTTGGGATCGATCCCGGTCTCACCCGATGCGGATACGCGGTGATCGAGCCGGGACCCGCCGGTCGTGCCAAGGCGATCGCCATCGGCGTGATCAAGACCCCACCGTCATCACCGTTGGCGCAGCGCCTCGCCGAATTGCACGCTGAGATGGCGTTGCTGCTCGACGAGCATCGACCCGGTCAGGTCGCAGTGGAACGCGTCTTTTTCCAGGTGAACGTGCAGACCGCCATGAGCGTCGGCCAAGCCAGCGGAGTCATCATGGCCCTTGCCGCGGCCAGTGGAGCAGATGTCAGTGAGTACACGCCGAGCCAGGTCAAAGATGCTGTGGCCGGTTGGGGTGGTGCAGACAAGGCACAGGTGCAGCGGATGGTGCAGGCCCGCCTGGCGTTATCGGCTCCACCTCGGCCAGCAGACGCTGCGGATGCGGCGGCTGTTGCGCTGTGTCATCTGTCGATGTCACCGGTCCTGCAGAGCCTCAGGAGCCGACAGCGATGATCGGGTCATTGCGCGGCACGGTGCTCGAGAACCTCGGTGAGGTGCTCTTGGAGGTCGGTGGCGTCGGATATCGGATCTCGGTGACCCCCGCCACAGCTGCGCAGGTCGACGTGGGCACCGAAACGCTGCTCTATATCCATCACTACCAGCGAGAGGACCATCAAGCCCTGTACGGGTTCAGCTCGCGAACCGAGCGTGAGGCCTTCTCGGTGCTCTTGGCAACCCATGGTGTCGGGCCAGCCCTGGCCCTGGCGGTGCTCGCCACACACTCTCCTCAACAATTGACCCAGATCGTCTCATCAGGTGATGTGGCGGCCTTGACGATGGTGTCGGGAGTGGGGAAGAAGACCGCCGAGCGGCTGTTGATCGAGTTGCGCAACCGTTGGTCGATCCCCGAGCTCGCGGAAGCCGGTTCAGCGGGTTCGTCGGCGCAGTCGGATGTGCGCGAGGCGCTCGCCGGCCTCGGGTACGGCGCCGAGGAAATCCGGGCTGCGATGGCCTCGGTGGCCGAGGAGGCCACGCCTGAGACGAAGAGCGCGGAGTTGTTGCGTCTGGCTCTCGCGAGTCTGGGGGCGCGACATGCGTGATGAGATGCTCGATCCAGCCTCGATACCCGATCCCGATGAGATCGCGCTCGAGGCGGGCCTGCGACCACAGCGGCTCGATGACTTCGTCGGCCAGGCCGAGCTGCGCGAACACCTGTCGATCATCCTCGAGGCGGCGCGCCGTCGATCCCAGGCGGTGGACCATGTCTTGTTCGCCGGCCCACCCGGTCTCGGCAAGACGACACTGGCAGGCATCGTTGCAGCCGAGATGGGGGTGGAACTGCATATCACCTCAGGTCCTGCGCTCGAACGCGCCGGAGACCTTGCAGCGATCCTCACCAAGCTCGGCGAGGGCGATGTCTTGTTCATCGATGAGATCCACCGACTGTCGCGTGCCGTCGAGGAGATCTTGTACCCGGCGATGGAGGACTTCCAGATCGACATTGTGGTGGGCAAAGGCCCAGCAGCTTCGAGCATCCGGCTGCCGTTGCCATCGTTCACCCTCGTGGCGGCGACGACGCGCACCGGTCTCATCACCGGCCCATTGCGCGACCGATTCGGACTGGTGGCCCGTTTGGACTACTACCAGGTGGACGAACTCGAGCAGATCGTCCTGCGCGCTGCGGACATCATGGGCTTATCGCTCGAGGCCGACGGCGCAGTCGAGATCGCGCGGCGTTCGCGAGGCACGCCGCGGATCGCGAACCGTCTGCTGCGGCGGGTGCGCGACTATGCCGAAGTGCGTGCCGATGGCCGCATCACCGCAGAGATCGCCGCTGCAGGCCTCGCGGTGTTCGGCGTCGATGAGGTCGGCCTCGACAAGGTCGACCGGGCCGTGCTGTCGGCATTGTGCGAGCAATTCGCTGGGGGACCTGTCGGGCTATCGACTCTCGCCATCAGCGTCGGTGAACAGCCCGAGACGGTCGAGGATGTGTACGAGCCGTTCCTGATCACCCAGGGGATGCTCGTGCGGACCCCGCGCGGCCGCGTCGCCATGCCGGCCGCCTATCAGCATCTCGGCCTCCCGCTGCCGGCTCGTGCCGATGCCCTGTTCGACTGAGAGGGATCGTGCGCCTCGAGGACTTCGACTACGACCTGCCCGCACACCGGATCGCGCAGCATCCGGTGGAACCGCGCGATGCGGCGCGCCTGCTCGTGGATCTCGGTGACGACAGCTGGGAACATCGCCGGGTTCGGGAACTGCCCGAACTGCTGGAACCGGGCGATCTGCTCGTGGTCAATGAGACTCGGGTGATTCCGGGGCGGCTCCAGCTGCGGCGCGATACCGGCGGCGCGGTGGAGGCGCTTTTATTGGAACCTCTCGATGCCGACTGGCGGCGGTGGGAGGCAATGGTGCGGCCCGCTCGTCGGATCAGAGACGGTGAGATCCTGTTGGGCCGCGGCGACGAGCCCACGCTCATGGTGCACACCCGGGGTGGTCACGGTGACACATTCATCGTCGAGATCCTCGGCGTTGACGACGACGGTGCTCTCGACCGTGCTCTCGACCACGAACCCGACCACGAACCCGACCACGCCGACCTGGCGGGCCGCGTCCTGGCACGTCTCGAGGCGATCGGCGAGATGCCGCTACCGCCCTATATCGAGTCGGATCTCGACGAACCCGACCGATATCAGACCGTCTTCGCGCGGCAACCGGGCTCGGCGGCGGCCCCCACGGCCGGGTTGCATCTCACCGAGGCCCTGATCGAGACACTCGCACAGCGCGGTATCGAGATGCGTACCGTCGAGCTGATGGTCGGGCGCGATACCTTCGTGCCGATCAGCGAATCCAACCCCCTCGACCACCCGATCCATTCCGAGCGGTATCGGGTGCCCGCCGAGACCCTCGAGGCCGCTCGTGCGGCGCGTGCCAGCGGTCATCGGGTGGTGGCCGTTGGGACCACATCGGTTCGAGCGCTTGAGAGCGCGGCCGCCACCGGTGAGCTCAGCGGACGTACCTCGCTGTATATCTCGCGCGGATACGAATGGCAGATCGTCGATCTGATGATGACGAACTTCCATCTGCCTCGGACCACGCTGCTGGTGATGATCGAGGCCTTCGTCGGTGAACGCTGGCGCCAGATGTATCGCGAGGCACTCGACTCCGGTTATCGGTTCGCGTCGTTCGGTGATGCGATGCTGCTGCGGCGCGCTGAGGGGATTCAGCCGTGATCACCGGCTGCTGTCGCAGTGATGCAGGATCACGGGGAGCGATGCGATGTTTCCAGTGACCATGGTGATCGAGGCGACCGATGGCACGGCGCGCGCCACCACCGCCACGACGGCGCGCGGCACCTATCAGACCCCGTGCTTCATGCCGGTGGGAACCCGCGGTGCCATCAAATACCTCAGCGCAACCGACTATGAGGCGCTCGGGGCCCAGATCGTGCTCGGCAACACCTACCACCTCATGCTGCGGCCCGGGGTCGAGGTTGTCGAACAACTCGGTGGTCTCGGCGCATTCGCCGGTTGGGGGGGGCTGACGCTCACCGATTCGGGTGGTTTCCAGGTGTTCTCCCTCGATCCGACGGTCGATGATGACGGGGTCACCTTCCGCAGTGTCTACGACGGGTCGTCACACCGGTTCACTCCCGAGTCTGCGGTCGATGTCCAAGAGCGTCTCGGTGCCGATATCCAGATGGTGCTCGATGTGTGTCCTGCGCTCCCGAGCCCCGATGAGGTGGTGCGCCTCGCGCTCGAGCGGACCTCGCACTGGGCCGAGCGCGCCCGAAGGGTGCATCGGCGCAGCGATCAGTCCCTGTTCGGGATCGTGCAAGGAGGTCTCGATATCGGGTTGCGGGCGCGCAGCGCAGAGCATTGTGCGTCATTGGACTTCGACGGATACGGAATCGGAGGGCTCTCGGTCGGCGAGACCCGCGCCGAGATGCTGCCCGCGCTCGCCGCAGCACTCGAATCGCTCCCGGTCGATCGTCCTCGGTATCTGATGGGTGTCGGCGACCCGGCCTCGCTGATCGAAGCGGTCGGCCTCGGTGTCGACCAGTTCGACTGTGTGCTCCAGACTCGCCTCGGACGCCATGGGACCGCACTCACCTCCACCGGACGTTTCCAGGTCCGCGCCGCGCGCAACCGCGTCGATGACAGCCCGTTGGATGCTGAGTGCTCCTGTGATGTGTGTGCCCGCCACAGCCGTGGATACCTGCGACATCTGCTGACGGTGAACGAGCCGACGGCGGCTCGACTCGTCAGTCTGCACAATGTCTCGTGGACGTTGCAGTTGATGGCCAGAATGCGCGAGGCGATCGCTGCGGGGACCTTTGGGGCACTGCGACAAGAGGTGCTCGAGGTCTGGGGCTGAGGAGTTCGAGGTGCTCTGGCGGCTAGCATCTGGGGCGTGCGTGCGAATTTGATGCTCTTGGCTTCAGCAGATGGTGGGGGAGCAGCCTCCCTGATCATCTTGTTGTTGATCCCCCTGGCGATGTACTTCCTGCTCATTCGACCACAGCGTCGGCGGATGAAGGACCAGCAGGCGCTGCAACGCTCCATCGAGATCGGTGACGAGGTGGTGACCACATCGGGGATCTTCGGATTCGTGACCGGAGTCGAAGATGACCGTTTCTGGCTCGAGATCGACGACGATGTCCAGATCAGGGTCGCCCGTGCCGCAGTGCAATCCCGCGTGACGCCAGCGGTCGGCGCTGCCGGTGACGATGGAACACACAGCGACGGCGATCAGAAGTCCTCTGACACGTGAAACCAGCCGCGCTCTGGGCATCGCTGATCAGCGTCGTCCTGATCGGGGTGGTGCTGCTGATCGTCAATGTTGTGGCAGACAACCGTCCGATCCTCGGCCTCGACCTCCAAGGTGGCGTCTCGGTCATCCTCGCTCCGAGCGATGATGCCTCTGGTGACGATCTGCTGGTCGTTCGAGACCTGATCAGAGACGAACTCGAGAGCCTCGGCATCGCTGAGCCAGATGTCCGCGTCGAGGGATCCAATATTGTCGTGGATCTGCCCGGTGTGCGCGACCAGCGAGAAGCGCTCGGTGCCGTCGACGTCGCCGGCATCGTCGAGCTGCGCCCGGTGGTGTTTTGCGGTCTCGGTGTCGAAGCCGAGGCCGACGGCCAAGACGTGCTCGAATTACGCGCCAGCGACCAGAACTGTCTGGTCAATCCGAGCGGTGGCACCGGCGAGGTCTTCGAACGCGGCAGCGCTCGTCCGACATTGGATCCGGCGACGGGGGCGTGGGGCGTCGAGGTCGACCTACGAGGCGATGGAGAAGTGATCTGGAATCGTGTTGCCGCCGAATGCTTCAACGCCAGCCCCGAATGTCCGTCTCGACAACTCGCGATCGTGCTCGACGACGTCATCCAGTCAGCCCCGCAGGTGAATGCCGCAGAGTTCAGCGGCGGGGTCTCCATCACCGGCAACTTCACCGAGGATGAGGCCCGCGGCCTGTCGCGTGTCCTCAACCGAGGCGCATTCCCCGTCGCTGTGGAGGCCGAATCGGTCGAGACGGTGTCGCCGGCGTTGGGCGGCGACACACTGCGCGCCGCAGTGATCTCCGGTCTTATCGGAGCGGTTGCGATCATGGTGCTCGTCGGTCTGTACTACCGACGCATGGCGCTGATCGCGATCGCCGGATTGGTGATGTGGGCGGTGGTCATGTACTCGGCGACGATCTATGTGTCGCGCTCCACGAACTATGCGCTCTCGTTGGCCGGAGCGACCGGCATCATCGTCGCGATCGGCCTCGCGGTCGACAGCTACGTGGTGTTCTTCGAACGTCTCCGAGATGAGTTGCGCAGTGGCAGATCGGTGCGCAATGCCACACCGAGGAGTTTTGCTCGCAGTTGGCGGACGATCGTGTCGGCCAATGTGATGGCGCTCGCAGCGGCGATCGTGCTGTTCTGGCTGAGCGTCGGCTCGGTTCGCGGCTTCGCCCTCTATCTCGGGCTGACGACGGTGTGCAATCTCGGCGTGTACTTCTTCTTCGCGCGTCCGCTGGCCATCTTGTTGAGCCGGACGCGGCTACTCGGCCCGCAGCGCACCGATGTGGTGGCGGGAGCAACCTCATGAGCACCACCGATACCGTCGATCGCAGTCGTCGCAGTGGTGCTGATGTCGAGGCGGCGACGGGTCGGCTGGCGCGTGCCTATCGCGGTCAGACCGCGATCGACTTCGTGGGTCGGCGGCGGTTCGCATTCGCGCTGTCGCTCGTCCTGCTGGTGCTGACGATCGGTTCGCTCGGCCTGCGCGGCCTTGATCTCGGTATCGATTTCGAGGGCGGGGTCTCCTGGGATGTCCCCGGGGCGCAATTGAGCATCGCCGATGCCGAACAGGTACTCGTCGACCGCGGTCTCGATCCGGCGGCGGCGCGGATCCAGGAACGCTCATCTGAGAGCGGTGCATTCATCAAGATTCAGGTACCGGTGCAGCCCACCGAGGTCCAACAGGACCTCCAGGAGGCGCTTGCGGTCGCAGCAGAGGTCGGTTTCGACGATGTGAGCGTGAACATCGTGAGCTCCTCATGGGGCCGTGAGATCACCGATAAGGCCATTCGGGCCCTGGTGGTGTTCACCCTGCTGGTGGTGTTGTTCATCTCGGTCCGTTACGAATGGCGGATGGCACTCGCTGCGGTCGCGGCCATGGTGCACGATGTGGTGATCAGCGTCGGTATCTACTCGCTGCTCGGCTTCGTCGTGACGCCGGCGACGGTGATCGCATTCCTGACGATCCTCGGATATTCGCTCTATGACACCATTGTCATCTTCGATCGGGTCCGCGAGAACGAGGCGCGTTATGAGACTTCGAACGTGCCCTATGCCGATGTGATCAACACGACCATGAATCAGGTCCTGATGCGAACCTTGAACACCACGGCATCATCGATGATCCCGGTGCTGTCGATCCTCGTCATCGGTGCCGGCGTGATGGGAGCATCCGCGCTGAGCGAATTCGCCATCGCGCTGCTGGTTGGAATGGTCACCGGTGCGTATTCGTCGATCTTCGTCGCTGCGCCGCTGTTGGCGATGATGCGCCGTGGTGATGATCGCTGGCGTGGTGATGACTCGGATCGAGCGCTCGGCGAAGACCTGCGCCGCCTCGTCATGGGTGGCACCCCGACCAGTGTGCGTTCGCGCACCGTGGCATCAGGGCGCAGCGCCGAACGCGATCGTTCCGTCCCACAAGGGTCGTCGGCTGGCTCGACGGCCACCGAGGCGGGCGGCGCCGCCAGCGATGACGGCACCGAATCCAGCCCGGGGCCGAACGACGCCATATCGGCCGCCAAGACCTCTGAGCAATTGCTCAGCCATCCACCACGACCGCGCCGCAAGAAACGCCGCTGAGCGTTCAACCCGTTTCGCGAGCGCCGGGCGCATTGTGCGTCGTGACAGCCCGAGCCGGTCGCTAACCTCGATGTATGGCCAGCGAATGGGTTCAGGCATATGTCCGAAACGTGCCCGATTTCCCTGTTGCAGGCCGCAGTTTCTGCGATATCACCCCGCTGCTCGCCGATGCCGCAGCGTTCGGTCGGGCCGTCGATGATCTCGTGTCGTGTTTCCATGATGTCGGTGTCGACCGGGTCGTGGGGATCGAATCGCGCGGCTTCATCATCGCGGCCCCCGTCGCGTATCGGCTGCGGGCTGGTTTCATCCCGGTGAGACGAGCCGGCAAACTCCCCTGGGCGGTGGCGCGCGAGGAGTACCGCACCGGAGATGAGACCGCCAAGTTGGAGATCCATCGCGATGCCATCCATCCCGATGAGCGTGTTCTGGTGATCGATGATGTGTTGGCGACCGGTGCCACCGCTGCGGCCACCTGTCAGCTGATCGAGACGCTCGGAGGCCGACTCGTCGGGTTGGGATTCATGCTTGAGGTGGCCGAGCTCGCTGGTCGTCAACGACTCGGAGACCGGCGTGTCGAGGTGGTGGCCAGGATCTGATGAGGGGCTGCGATATGACGGGCCATGGGCTTCGAGCCAGCATGCGCACGATCGGTTCGGGTGTTCGCTGATGGCGACGGTGGATCGGGTGCTGCCCTGGCGTCGCCAGCAGGAGAGCGCTTCTGCGGCTGCGCTGACCCCGATCCTGTCGGCGTATCGCAGCCGCCATCCTCGGGCGCCGGTGACGTTGATCAACCGTGCGTACCTGACCGCATCTGAAGCCCATCGACCGCAGATGCGCTCCAGCGGTGAGAGCTACATCAACCATCCGCTCGCGGTTGCAAAGATCGTGGCTGAGATCGGCCTCGATGAGAACGCGCTCGCAGCGGCGCTGTTGCACGATGCGGTCGAGGACACCGATCTGACGATCGAAGACGTCGAGGAGCAGTTCGGTGCTGAGGTCGCTGGCATTGTCGACGGTGTCACCAAACTCGAGCGGATCCGGTTCGATTCGCGTGAGGCCCAACAGGCCGCGACGATGCGGAAAATGCTTGTGGCGATGGCCCGCGATCTGCGAGTGCTGATCATCAAGCTCTCTGATCGTCTGCACAATATGCGCACGATCGCAGCGATGCCGGCTGATAAGCAGCGTCGTATCGCTCAGGAGACGCTCGATATCTACGCCCCGCTCGCGCACCGTCTCGGGATCCAGGAGATCCGGCAACAGCTCGAGGATCTCGCGTTCGCGGCGTTGCATCCGAAGCGTTTCGCTGAACTCGACCATCTGGTGGCGTCTCGGACACCTGAGCGAAACGTCTATCTCGCCCAGGCGGTGGCCGAAGTGCGCGAACGTCTCGGTGATCTCGGTATCGAGGCCGATGTCAGCGGTCGCGGCAAGCATCTGTGGAGCATCTACGAAAAGATGGTCGTCAAGGGCCGCGAATTCGATGAGATCTTCGATCTCGTGGCGATACGCGTCATCGTCGATTCGGTGAAGGACTGCTATGCGGCGCTCGGCTCCATCCATGGTCGTTGGCGGCCGGTGGTCGGTCGTTTCAAGGACTACATCGCAATGCCCAAGTTCAACCTCTACCAGAGTCTGCACACCACCGTGGTGGGCCCCGGTGGCAAGTTGATCGAGGTGCAGATCCGCACCACCGAGATGCACCAGCGGGCCGAGTGGGGGGTTGCATCGCACTGGGCCTATAAGGACGGTTCGCCGTCAGCCGATATCGACTGGCTGAATCGGATCATCGACTGGCAGGCCGAGGTCAGTGATCCGACCCAATTCATGGAGAGCCTGAAAACCGATCTCGAACAAGATGAGGTCTTCGTGTTCACCCCCAAGGGTCGGGTGGTCACACTGCCGATCGCATCGACGACGGTCGACTTCGCCTATGCGGTGCACACCGAGGTCGGTCATTCCTGTATCGGTGCACGTATCAACGGTCGTCTCGTCCCATTGAGCCACGAACTGCAGAGTGGTGACACCTGCGAGATCTTCACCTCCAAGCTCGAGACCGCCGGCCCGTCCCAGGACTGGTTGAACTTCGTGGTCTCCCAGCGGGCTCGCAACAAGATTCGCCAGTGGTTCAGCCGTGAGCGGCGCGTCGACATGATCGATTCGGGGCGCGAGGACCTCACCGATGAACTGCGCCGGGCATCGCTGCCGCTGAAGACGACCTGGAACTCAGACGAGTTCAACAATGTGCTGGTCGAGCTCAGCTACCAGGACACCGATTCACTGCTCGCCGCCATCGGAGAGGGGCATGTATCGGCCCGCAGTGTCGCCCAACGCATCGCTCGTGCGTTGCGCAGCGATGATGATGCCCAACAGCCGCGCACCGTCGCTTCGGTATCGGCCTCTGAGAGGCATCGTGATACCGCCTCGCGATCGATACACGGGATCCACGTCGAGGGCCTCGATGATGTCTTGGTGCGGGTCGCTCAGTGCTGTGGACCACAGCCCGGCGATCCGATCATCGGCTTCATCACCCGCGGGCGCGGGGTGTCGGTCCACCGCGCCGACTGCACCAATGCCGGCGGACTCGCCCAAGAGCAGGCTGGCCGGATGGTCGAGGTCGAATGGGACACCGATCAGCGCATTCCGTTGTTGCGGTCCGCGGTTGAGGTATCGGCTCTGGATCGATCCCGACTCCTGCGAGATGTCGCCGAGGCGATGAGCGGCCACCATGTGAACATCGTGTCGTGCTCGACGGTGACCGGAGATGACCGGGTCGCCAAGATGCGCTTTGAATTCGAACTCGCGAACACCGCCCATCTCGAGGCGGTGCTGCGCACCATCGGGCGCATCGATGGTGTCTACGACGTTCGACGGGTCATCGAAGACGCCGGTGCCTCAGGACTCGAGCGCGCCGTCGACGATGCAGGCACCCAGACCCCGCCGCCGGTCGCCTCGCCGCGGTAGCCTCACCCATCGTGCCTGAGTTCCGCACCAGTCCGGGAATGCGTGATGTCCTCGAACCCGAGGCCAGCCGGTGGCGTCACCTCATCGACACCTTCGCGGCCGTCGTCGCCCGGGCGGGATACGGCCAGATCATGTTGCCGGTGCTCGAGGATCTCGGTGTGTTCACACGTATCGGTGATGCCACCGATGTGGTCACCAAGGAGATGTACGACTTCACCGATAAGGGCGGGCGGCATATTGCCCTACGACCCGAATTCACCGCCGGTGTGTGCCGGGCGTATGTGCAGCATCGGCCCACGACGCCCTGGAAGGTCTGGTATGCCGGCCCGAACTTCCGCTATGAGCGGCCGCAACGGGGCCGTTACCGACAGTTCGAGCAGGTCGGCGTCGAGGTGCTCGACGTGGATGATCCGATGGTGGATGTCGAGGTGATCGCACTCGGATGGGAGTTCTTCTCACGTCTCGGCCTCCGGCGCGTCGAGTTGCACCTCAATTCACTCGGCGAGCCTGCTGATCGCCTCGCCTACACCGAGGCACTGCGCACACATTTCGAGAGTCGACTCGACCAGCTCTCCGAGGCGGCGCGCGAGACCCTGGCGCGAAACCCACTGCGGGTGCTCGACTCCAAGCGTCCCGATGATGCCGCCGCGATCGCCTCGGCGCCGAGTATCACCGAGTTCTGGTCCGAATCTGCCGCTGAGCACTATGGCGCCGTGAGAGATGGACTGCGGGCACTCGAGATCCCCTTCATCGAGAACACTGCGTTGGTGCGGGGACTGGACTACTACCGGCGCACAACGTTCGAATACGTCGGGGGTACGCTCGACTCGGCTCAGAATGCGCTCGGTGGCGGTGGGCGCTATGACGGCCTCGTCGCCGATCTGGGCGGGCCACAGACCTCCGGGATCGGATTCGCCCTCGGCGTGGAGCGCACCTTATTGGCCTGCGATGACGAGGGAGTGTTCCCGGCCGGTGACAGTGCGGTCGAGGTCTATGTCGTGGACACCACCGGTGGTGCTGAGGCGTCGCTGGTTGCGGCACGACTGCGCGCTGCAGGGTTCAGTTGCGAACAGGCCTTCGGCCAGCGCAGTCTGAAGAGCCAGATGAAGAGCGCCGATCGTTCCGGGGCTCAGGTGGCGGTGTTGATCGGGCCCGATGAACACCAGGCCGGTACCCTCACGGTGCGGTCCCTGCGAGGCCAGAGTGGTCAGACGACCATCGATGCCGGCGATCTCGTCGAGCATCTTCGCCGGGTGATTGCGGTGACCTGTGAGTAGACGTCGATGGAGAAGCGATGAGTAGAACATCTCTGAGAACACATCTGTGTGGGGTCCTTCAGTTGGATCACATCGGTGAGCGGGTCAGCCTGTG
>SKFX01000155.1 GCA_007117775.1 Ilumatobacteraceae bacterium | reverse complement strand
GTGGTCGAGTTCGTGCGACGCCAGGGCGCGCGTGCGGGACTCTGCGATGTCTACCCAGCCGGATGCATTTCCGTGGGTCGACGCGGTGAGTCCTTGGCCCCGTTCGGTGAACTCGCCGCAGCCGGGGTGAAGCTCTTCACCGACGACGGCAATGGTGTGCAGGATCCGATGCTGATGCGTCGGGCGCTCGAGTATGCGCGTGACCTCAACATCACCTTGGCACAACACTGTGAGGTCGAACGGCTGACGGCAGGGGCAGTGATGAACGAGGGACAGTGCTGCAGTCGACTCGGTCTTCCCGGGTGGCCCGCATTGGCCGAGGAACTGATGGTGTTCCGCGATATCGAACTGTGTCGTCTCGTCGGGACGGGTATGCACATGCTGCACCTGTCGACGGCTCGCAGCGTCGAGTTGGTCCGCGCTGCCAAGGCTGACGGACTCGCCATCACCGCAGAGGCGACCCCGCATCACCTGAGTCTGTCCGAGGAACTCCTCGAGGGATACGACGCGCGGTTCAAAGTCAATCCTCCCTTGCGTACCGCCGCTGATATCGAAGCGATCCGAGCCGGTCTGGTGGACGGGACGATCGACGCGGTGGCCACCGATCACGCGCCGCATACCGCTGAGAGCAAGGATGCGCCACTCGATCAGGCGCCACCGGGCATGCTCGGCCTCGAGACCGCCTTGGCGGTGGTGCTCACGCACTGCGATATGGATCTCGAGCGCTTGGTGACGGTGATGTCGGTCAACCCGGCCCGGATCGCCGGTGTCGATGATCGCCACGGCCGCCCCGTGACCCCAGACGAGCCAGCGAATCTGGTCGTCTTCGACCCCGCGCAACGGTGGACGGTCGATGCTGCGGCCTCTGCCAGCCGAAGTCGCAATACTCCCTATGAGGGCCGCGAGCTGCGTGGCCGGGTGCGCCACACCGTGGTGAACGGTCGTGTCGTCGTGGCCGACGGCAGGGGAGAGTGGGAGCAGAGATGAGCGTCGGCGGTGTTGGTGGGCGTTCGAATACGGTCCGATCGATCGCAAAGATGACCCGACAGAACAGGAGGACATGTGGCTGACGACACCGAAATGCCGGCATATCTGGTGCTGGCCAATGGTGAAGTGTTCGAGGGTGAGGCCATCGGTGCTCGCCCCGACTCAGGAGTTGCTGCCGGAGAGGTGGTGTTCAACACGGTCCTGTCGGGCTACCAGGAGGTGATCACCGACCCGAGCTACGCCGGCCAGGTCATCACGTTCACGAATCCCCATATCGGCAACTACGGGACGACACCGCTCGATGCGGAGTCTGCTCGGCCGTTCTGTCGCGGTGTGGTGGTGCGTGAACTCGCTCGGCGGCCGAGCAATCATCGTTGTGAATCCAGCCTCGGCGACTTCCTGGAACAGTGGGGTGTGCCAGGGATCGCTGGTATCGACACGCGTCGGCTGACGCGTGCCATCAGGCAGCAGGGTTCCATGCCATGTGCGTTCGGAACCGCGGATATCGCGGTGTTGCATGAAGCGGCACGCCGTGAACCCGGAACCGATGGCATCGATCTGGTTGCGACGGTGACCACCACCGAGCCGTATCGGGTGGAGGCCAGCGGTGATGCAGCGGACCGTTTGATCGTCGCCTATGACTTCGGGATCAAGTCCACGATCCTGCGACACCTCACTGAACTGGGAACCGTCGAGGTGGTGCCGGCCACCACACCGGCAGCCGATGTGCTGGCGAGAAACCCGGCCGGCGTCTTTTTGTCCAATGGCCCCGGTGACCCGGCTGCGGTGGAGGGGGTGACCGAGCAGATCGCCGATCTGCTCGGGAAGGTGCCGATCTTCGGGATCTGTCTCGGGCATCAACTGCTCGGAAGGGCCATCGGTCTGGCGACGGTGAAGCTTCCCTTCGGCCACCACGGTGGGAACCATCCCGTCAAGGACCTGACGACAGGTGGGATCGAGATCACGAGCCAGAACCACAACTTCGCGATCGACCCAGAGGCACTCGGTGATGCTGCGGTCATGACCCATGTCAATCTCAACGACGGGGTCTGCCAGGGCATTGAGCTGCGCGATCGGCATGCGTTCGGTGTCCAGCACCACCCCGAGGCCGGTCCGGGCCCCCACGACAGCTCGCACCTGTTCCAACGCTTCGCCGATCTGATGGACAAAGGAGTCAATTGATGCCACGCCGGAGTGATCTGTCCTCAATCCTGATCATCGGGTCGGGCCCGATCGTCATCGGTCAAGCGTGTGAGTTCGACTATTCGGGCACTCAGGCCTGTCGGGTCCTGCGCGAGGAGGGCTATCGGGTGATCCTGGCCAACTCGAACCCGGCCACGATCATGACCGACCCCGATTTCGCCGATGCGACCTATATCGAACCATTGACCTGGGAGGTGGTCGCGAAGATCATCGAACGCGAACGCCCCGATGCCGTCCTGCCGACCCTCGGCGGCCAAACCGCGCTGAATCTGGCCATGGAGCTGTTCGAACGCGGCCTGATCGGTGTCGAGGGAACTCCTGAGATGATCGGTGCTGATGCCGAGGCGATTGCGACCGCAGAGGACCGGGAGCGCTTCAAGCGCGCCATGATCGAAATCGGGATCGAGGTGCCTCGATCAGGGGTCGCCCACAATGTCGAGCAGGCACATCAGATCGTGGCGGAGATCGGGCTCCCGGTGATCGTGCGCCCGGCCTACATCCTCGGTGGTCGCGGCACCGGGATCGCGTCCAGCGAAGAGGAGTTCGTCCGGGTCGCCTCGGCGGGCCTCGACGCCAGTCCGATCAGTGAGATCCTCATCGAGGAATCGATCGCAGGGTGGAAGGAGTTCGAACTCGAGGTCATGCGTGATCATGCAGATAACTGCGTGATCATCTGCGGTATCGAGAACGTCGATCCAATGGGGGTCCACACCGGTGACTCGATCACGGTCGCTCCGATCCAGACGCTGTCCGATGTCGAATATCAGCAGATGCGTGATGCGGCGTTCGCCTGTATCCGCCGCGTCGGCGTCGAGACCGGTGGATCCAATGTCCAGTTCGCTGTTGAACCCGACACCGGTCGCCAGGTGATCATCGAGATGAATCCCCGGGTGTCGAGATCCTCGGCGCTTGCCTCGAAGGCGACGGGCTTCCCGATCGCCAAGATCGCGGCTCGTCTCGCCGTCGGCTACAGCCTCGATGAGATCGCGAATGACATCACCGGTGTGACCCCGGCGAGCTTTGAGCCCGTCATCGATTATGTGGTGACCAAGATCCCGCGCTGGGCCTTCGAGAAGCTGCCCGGGACGTCGGGAGTCCTCGGGACGCAGATGCAGTCGGTCGGCGAGGTGATGTCGATCGGGCGTACGTTCACCGAGAGCCTGCAGAAAGCATTGCGGTCCCTTGAGACCGGCCGTGCCGGTCTCAACGCCGACCAGGCTGAAGCGGTGTATCTGGAGCTGACCGACGCCGAGTTGCTCGACCGACTGGCGATCGCGACCCCCGAGCGGATCTTCGAGGTGGGCGAGGCGCTGCGACGCGGTATCGACCCGATGGTGATCCATGAGCGCTGCCGGATCGATCCGTGGTTCTTGGATCAGATGTTGATGATCATCGAGGAACGAGAAGCCCTCGAAGGATTCGAGCTCTCCACGATCTCGCGCCGGGCCCTTCGGCGAGCCAAGCGGCTCGGGTTCTCCGACCGGCAGCTCGCCTACCTGTTCGAGGTCGACGAGGGGGCGATACGCGAGCGGCGCAACGAACTCGGCATCGTCCCCACCTACAAGACGGTCGACACCTGTGCAGCCGAATTCGCTGCTCAGACCCCGTACCACTATTCGACCTATGAAGATGAGTCCGAGATCGTCGAATCCGACCGTCCGAAGGTGATGATCCTGGGCTCGGGCCCGAACCGGATCGGCCAAGGCATCGAGTTCGACTACTGCTGTGTGCATGCCAGTTTCGCACTGCGCGAGGCGGGATATGAGACGATCATGGTGAACTGCAATCCCGAGACCGTCTCGACCGACTATGACACGAGTGATCGACTGTATTTCGAACCGTTGACCCGCGAAGACGTCCAGAACATCATCGACGTGGAGCGTCCCGAGCTGGTGGTGGTCTCCCTCGGCGGTCAGACACCATTGAAATTGGCCGCTGAACTCGATATCGATCTGATCGCAGGAACCGGACCTGATTCGATCGACGCCGCAGAGGATCGCGAGCGTTGGAACGCACTGTGCACGGAACTGCGCATTCCCCAGCCGCCCGGCGGCACGGCGACCGATCTCGACCAGGCCCGCAAGATCGCCGCTGAAATCGGTTTCCCGGTGCTGATGCGTCCGAGCTATGTGCTCGGTGGTCGAGCGATGCAGATCGTCCACGATGACGACCATCTCAGTCGGGCGATGGCCGAACTCTCCGGTATCGGAACACTCGGTCGTGAGGGAGGACTGTCCGCGGAGCGACCAGTGCTGATCGATCGGTTCCTCGCCGATGCCACCGAGGTCGACGTCGACGCGATCCGCGATCGAACGGGCGAGGTGTTGATCGGTGGTGTGATGGAGCATGTCGAGGAGGCCGGAGTGCATTCGGGTGACTCGGCCTGTGCGCTGCCACCCCAGAATCTCCCATCGTGGGTGGTCGGTGTCATCGAGGCGTACACCGCAGCGATCGCGCATCGACTCGATGTGTGCGGGCTCATCAATGTGCAATTCGCTGTCGTCGGGACCACGGTGTACGTCATCGAGGCCAATCCGCGGGCCTCGCGCACGGTGCCATTCGTCGCCAAGGCGACCGGTGTCCCACTCGCCAAGGTGGCGACGCGAGTGATGACTGGTGCATCGCTGGCTGAGCTGCGCACCGAAGGACTGCTGCGCGATCCGGTGAGTGGGCATGTCTCGGTCAAGGAGGCGGTGATGCCCTTCAACCGGTTCCCCGAGGTCGATCCGGCCCTCGGGCCTGAGATGCGTTCCACCGGTGAGGTGATGGGCATCGACACCACGTTCGGGAGAGCATTCCACAAAGCGGAACTGTCGGCGGGAACTGTGCTTCCGACCGAAGGGACGGTGTTCATGTCGTTGGCGGATCCGGACAAGCCGGCTGGTCTCGTCGTCGCACAACGACTCCGAGCTCTGGGGATGTCGGTGGCTGCGACAACGGGGACGGCTGAGTATCTCGCCTCGTTCGGTCAACCGGCCGACACGGTGGTGGGCAAGGTCAGCGATCAGGTGGCACCGACGGCGGTCGATCTGATCGCTGCCGGTGAGATCAGCTTCGTGGTCAACACACCACGAGGTCGCGGCGAGCGCACCGATGGTGAGGAGATCCGCAAGACCGCAACGCTGAACCGCGTCGGATGTGTCACCACCATCAGTGCTGCACTCGCCGCTGCTCAGGGGATCTCCGAGCAATCCGAACTCTCGGTGCGTTCACTCCAGGAGTACCACGCCATTGCGCGCCAGCCCGAGGGGCTCAGCGACCGGTGAGGCGCCGAGCTGGGCCACTCGATCGGCACGTCGATGTCGGTTCGGTGCGTCTGGCCAATCCGGTCATGACCGCCTCGGGGACCGCTGGGCTCGGGACCGAACTCGGCGCATATTTCGATGTCTCGTCGCTCGGGGCGGTGGTGGTGAAATCCCTCGCGCCGTTCGAGTGGCCGGGCAATCCGGCACCGCGACTCGCGCCGGTGCCGGGCGGGATGGTCAATGCTGTCGGCCTCCAAGGCCCGGGGGTTGAGGCGTGGCTGCGCGGTGGGATGATCGAGTTGATCGAAGCGGGTGCGACGGTGGTCGCAAGTCTGTGGGGCCGCACCATCGAGGAGTATCGGCGCGGTGCTGAGATGTTGGCCGGCGCGCCCGCTGAGGTCGTCGCGGTCGAGATCAATCTGTCCTGTCCGAATCTCGATAAGCAGATCATCGCCCATGACGCGCAGATGTCCGCCGAGGTGATCGCTGCGTCACAGGTGTGCGGTCGCCCGGTCTGGGCCAAACTCAGCCCGAACACCGACCGCCTGGTGGAGATCGCCCGGTCGGTCACCGCGGCGGGTGCTGAGGCGGTGACATTGGTGAACACCGTCCAGGCTCGTACCCTCGACGGGGTGGCGCCGGCCCTCGCCAATGGATCGGGTGGTCTGTCGGGCCGCTGTATCCATCCCATTGCGGTGCGAGCCGTGCACGATGTGGCCGCGGCGATCCCCGAGATCTCCATCATCGGCGTCGGCGGTGTGACCGGCGGAGCGGAGGCGGCCGAGTTGCTCGCGGCAGGAGCCGATGCCGTACAGGTCGGCACGGCCACGTTCGCGGATCCGCGTGCGCCGCTTCGGGTGCTGCGCGATCTCGAACGGTGGGCGCGCCAGCACCATATTCCCCGGCTCGCCGATATCGGCTTGCTAGGTTGATCGCTATGGCAACCCCCCCTGCTCTGTCCCCTGAACAGCGAGCTGCTGCATTGAAGAAGGCCGCCGAGGCCCGAGCTGCGATGGCCGACGTCAAGAATCGTCTTCGCATGGGATCGTTGACGCTCGCAGAGGCTCTGGAGCGCTCCGATGAGCCGGCGATCGCGAAGTTGAAGGTGCTGGCACTGCTCGAGGCCCTGCCAGGCCTCGGCAAAGTCAAGGCCCGTCGCCTCATGGAGGAGATCGGCATCGCGGACAATCGTCGTGTCCAAGGCCTCGGTCCGCAACAGCGCGCTGCGTTGCTCGAGCACCTCTCCTGAACAGTGCGGTTTCGGCTCGTGTCGACACTGTCAGCCACGGGGAGCCGTACATGATCTCGTCGCTGGTCTTCGTCGTGTCGGGGCCCGGAGGCGTCGGCAAGGGTACGATCGTCGATGCCCTCGTGGAGCGTGACCCCGATCTGTGGTTGAGCCGCTCGTGGACCACGCGTCAACGACGTGATGGTGAGCGGCCCGATGCTTATGTGTTCGCAACGGCGACCGAGTTCGAGGAGCGCATCGAGGCCGATGGCTTCTTGGAGTGGACCGAATTCCTCGGCAACTACTACGGCACCCCGGTGCCCGACGGAGATCTCGGTGGGCGCGATGTCGTACTCGAGATCGAGGTCGACGGCGCTCAGCAGATCAAACAGCTGTATCCCGAGGCGATCCTGATCTTCGTCCTCCCGCCGTCGCGCGAAGAGCAACGCCGGCGTCTGCGCGGACGCGGTGACCCGGGTGATCGGGTGTTGGCGAGGCTCCGCAAGGCTGAGATCGAAGAACCGATCGGGCGTGCCTTGGCCGACCATATCGTTGTCAATGATGACCTCGAGCAGACCATCGGCGAGATGCAGCGAATCATTACCATCGAGCGTCAGGGGCGCGCCGATCCACGGTAGGATCGGTGATCGCACCAAGGAGCCCTGATGTCTGTTACCCATGATTCGATGATGTCGCCGCCGATCGAGGACCTATTGGACAAGATCGACTCGAAATTCGGCCTCGTCACGCTCGCAGCGCGGCGTGGTCGGAGCATCAATCAGTATTTCGCCCAGTTGGGTGAGGGTCAGCGCAATATGATCCCGCCCCAGGTTTCGACCACCGCGCGCAAGCCGCTCAGCATCGCCTTCGAGGAAATCGCCCAAGCCAAGATCGTCTGGGCGGAGCCGGTCGACGAGGTTGAGACCTCCGGTCTCTTGGACCTCGGCGATGGCGCTGCGGAGTCCGGCGCCGACGATTCGGCCTGAATCTGCGCGCACCCGGCGTGAGTCGATGAGCGAGGAGATCATGATGGGCGAATCCGATCTGTCGGGTCGTCGGATCGTGCTCGGAGTGAGCGGCGGGATCGCTGCGTACAAGGCGGTCGAGTTGTGTCGGCGTCTCGTCGATGCGGGCGCGTTCGTCTCTCCGGTGATGACCGCTGGAGCGAAGCATTTCATCGGAGCGACGACGCTGAGTGCGCTGGCCAGCGAACCGGTTCGGACCGAACTCTGGAACGCTGCTGAGCCGATTCCCCACACACGGCTCGGTCAGAACTGTGATCTCATCGTGATCGCCCCGGCGACCGCCAGGGTGATCGCGGCCTATACAAGCGGTCTGTCCACAGATCTGTTGACCAATACCCTGCTCGCAACGCGCGCCCCGGTGATCGTCTGTCCTGCGATGCACACCGAGATGTGGGAACACCCTGCTGTGGTCGCCAATATCGCTCTGTTGCGTTCACGTGGGGTCGTCATCGTCGATCCCGAACATGGTCGCCTGGCCGGCGGTGATCGCGGTGCCGGACGTCTCGCGTCGACCGACTCCATCCTCACGGCGATACGACGAGTGTTCAAGAGCCAAGATCTCGCTGGCCGGAGCGTGGTGGTATCGGCTGGCGGCACCCGTGAGCCGATCGATGCGGTCCGGGTGATCGCGAATCGCAGCAGTGGCCGACAGGGGCACGCGATCGCAGAGGCCGCCGCGGCGCGCGGTGCAACGGTCCATCTCGTCACGACGGCCACGATCCCAGCGTCTGCGGGCATCGAAGTGATCGAAGTGGAGACGGCCGCTGAGATGCAGGCCAGCCTCGGCCGGATCGCTCCCACAGCGGACGTGGTGATCATGGCCGCGGCGGTTGCCGATTTCACGCCGGTGGCGCCGACACAGCACAAGTTGAAGAAGTCTGAAGGGCCACCACGCATCGAGCTCGTGGCGACACCGGACATCTTGGCTGGCCTCGGTGCCACCAAGCCCAAGGGACAGATCCTGGTCGGTTTCGCCGCTGAGACCGATGAACTCGAGGCCAACGCGGTCGCGAAATTGGAAGCGAAGGGAGCGGATCTGATCGTCGCGAACGATGTGTCGGAGCCCGGCGTGGGCTTTTCGCATCGAACCAATGCCGTGACGATCTTCGCTCACCACCGCGAACCCCAGACGGTGGCACTGGCCGAGAAATCGGCCATCGCGGAAGCGATCCTCGACCGGGTTGCCGAACTGCTGACTCCATCGCCATGACGATCTCGTCGATGGCAGTGCACCCACGCTAATGTGAGTCAGCGCTGTGGCTCAGGGCCACAGTCCTTCCATCGATCATCCAGGAGCGCCGTGTCCAGCTATACCTTCACTTCAGAGAGCGTCACCGAGGGCCATCCCGACAAGATGGCCGATCAGGTCTCTGACGCCGTGCTCGATGCCATCTTGGCCAACGATCCATCCGGGCGCGTTGCATGCGAGACGCTGCTCAACACCGGGATCTGCGTGGTCGCCGGTGAGATTTCGACCAATGGCTATGTCGACATCCCCTCGATCGTGCGAGAGACGATCATCGAGATCGGTTACGACAGCTCGGAGTACGGCTTCGACGGACGCACCTGCGGGGTGCTGGTGTCGATCGATGAGCAGAGTGGCGATATCGCGCAGGGTGTCGACCTGAGTGAGGAGACGCGAGCGGGCTCGTCCGGTGAGGATGAACTGAACGCGCAGGGTGCCGGCGACCAGGGAATGATGTTCGGCTACGCCTGCAACGAGACCGAGGCGTTGATGCCGTTGCCGATCTGGACCGCTCACCGTCTCGCCGAGCGCCTCGCGGAAGTTCGCAAGTCCGGTCAGGTCCCATATCTGCGGCCCGATGGCAAGACCCAGGTCACCTTCGTCTACGAAGATGGGCGTCCTGTGGCCCTCGATACCGTGCTGGTCAGCACCCAGCACCACGACGGCGTCGACCAAGACACCATCCGAGCCGATCTCATCGAGTCCGTGATCCGGCCGACGCTGCCCGCTGAATATGTCGACAATGACTATCGGATCTTCACCAATCCGACCGGTCGCTTCGTCAAGGGCGGACCATTGGCTGACTGCGGTCTGACCGGCCGCAAGATCATCGTTGACACCTACGGTGGGATGGGGCGCCACGGTGGTGGGGCGTTCAGTGGCAAGGATCCGAGCAAGGTCGACCGCTCAGCTGCCTATGCGGCGCGTTGGGTCGCCAAGCATGTGGTTGCATCCGGCGCGGCCGAGCGGTGCGAGATCCAGGTCGCGTACGCCATCGGGCGAGCGCACCCCATGAGCGTGCTCGTGGAGACCTTCGGTACGAACCAGCTCGATGAAGCTGCGATCGTCTCGAGTGTGAACGAGGTCTTCGACCTGCGGCCGGGTGCGATCGTGCGCGACCTCGACCTCAAGCGTCCGATCTACCGCCAGACCGCTGCCTACGGCCATTTCGGTCGCAGCGAGTTCCCCTGGGAGGATCTGTCGCGTCTGGACGAATTGAAGTCCTCACTCGGTCTGTGACCAGGTCTGTGACGCTGCGGTGAGCGCATGCGGGTAGTGCATGTACTGCCCGATGTGAGTGGACTCGACCGTGAGTTCTCGTATCTCTCGAGCGCCGCCACCGATGCGGATCTGGGGATCGGTGATCGTGTCAGAGTGCCGCTGCATGGCCGCATCGTGGCTGGATGGGTGATTGGTTTCGGCGATCCGCCATCGGATCGTTGCGACCCGGACACCCTTGTCGTGGATCAACTCAAGGAGATCTCGAGCCGCAGTGGAGTCGGCCCGAGCGCCGATGTGGTGGACCTCTCCGCTTGGGCCGCATGGCGGTGGGCCGGCCGGCGGCGTGCCTTCCTCGCAGCCGGCTCACCCCCCAAGGTGGTCCCGGTCGTGCCCGGGGAGCGCTTCAGCACCTCGCGGCCCGAACCGCGCTCACCCGCAACCACCGAACTGCTCGACGGCGGTGGCGGCGTGCTCCGGTTGCCTCCCAATGATGACGTGATGGCCTCGATCGCCTCTGCGCTCGCAGTTGGTCCGGTACTGGTGGTCACACCGTCGGTACGTGAGGCCACCATGCTCGCCGGACGGCTTCGGCGGGCCCGCTGCAGTGTCGCGGTCATACCCGACGAGTGGGCTGCCGCACGCGGTGGTGTCGATGTGGTGATCGGTCCTCGAGGCGCGGTATGGGCACCGTGTCCGAAGATGGCCAGCGCGTTGGTGGTCGATGAGCACGATGAGGCACTGCAGTCCGAGGCCAGTCCGACGTGGCATGCCCGGGAGGTCTTGGCGGAGCGCTGCCGGCGTCTGGAGGTGCCCATGGTGCTGATCTCGCCGTGTCCGTCGCCCGAGGCCCTGCACACTCGCACGTTGAGACGTCCGCCGGCTGAACGCGAGATCCGCAGTTGGCCCACGGTTCGCATTGTCGACCGAGCGGCGAATGAACAGCAACCGTCGTCGTCGCTGTTGACCTCGGCGCTGATCGAGCATCTGCGCACTCCCGGACGAAGGGTGCTGTGCGTGCTCAATGTGAAGGGTCGATCACGTCTCAGTGCATGTCGGGCATGTCGCACACTGGCACGCTGTGAGGTGTGTGAGACCGCGGTCACGGTCGATGACCGTTCGGTGATGGTCTGCCCCCAGTGCGCGACGCAGCGCCCCGGTGTCTGTGTCGCGTGCGGTGCGAGCGCATTCGCACTCCTGCGACCGGGTGTGGCCCGACTGCGCGAGGAACTCGAGGCGGCTGCAGCGCGACCGGTGGCACAGGTGGATGCAACCGGCGACTCGATCGACGACGCAGCAGAGATCCACATTGGAACCGAGGCGCTGCTCACTCGACGCTCCATCGCCGATGTAGTGGCGTTCTTGGACTTCGATCAGGAGTTGGCGGCACCACGATTCCGCGCACCTGAGCATGCGATGGCACTGATCGTGCGGGCGGGTCGGATCGTCGGCCCGCGCCATCGCGGCGGCGAGGTGTTGGTCCAGACACATCTTGTGGACCATGAGGTGCTTCGGGCTGCGTCGATCGGAGACCCGGGAATGCTCGCTGAGCACAGCCAAGAGCGAAGACGAATACTGCAGCTCCCACCGTTCAGCGCCCTGGCTGAGATCGCCGGCCTCGGGATGGATGAGTTCGTTCAGTCTCTGTCGCTGTGCGACGGGGTGAGTGTTTCGGGCGACAGCGACCGGACCCTGTTGCGTGCCGATTCCGTGGAGGCTCTCTGCGACACCCTTGCGTCCGGGACGCGACCGCCTCGTTCACGGCTGCGGATCGCCATCGACCCGCCGCGGCTCTGATCGCTGCGCGATCGCACCTGCACGAACGCGCACCATTGCGGAGTCGGACCGGTGACGATCAGGAGTCGTCGGTCGCGGATATCTGCGACGATGGCGTGCGCTGCTGGACCTCCAAGAGCCGGAATGAGGAACGCCCAGCCCGACGTCGAACCAGATAACCATTCGATTCCAACCAACGTCCAAGGGAGTCGGCACCGAGGTGACGTTGGACGACCAGCCACGCCGAGCACGTATCCTCGAGACGCCCGAGCCAGACATCGAGCAGGTCGTGGAGGGCCGACTTGCCGATCCTGATCGGCGGGTTCGACCAGATCGTGTCGAATCGCATCGTTGAGTCGACCTCGTTGGGGTGGGCGACGGTGATGTTGTCGAGGCCGAGTGCGGCCGCATTCTCACTGCACAGTTGTCGGGCGCGATCGTTCACATCGACGGCCCAGACCGTCGCCGATGGGCTGCGGAGCGCCATCGTGATCGCGATCGGCCCGGCACCGCAGCCGAGATCGACGAGATTGCCCTGCGACGGGGGAGTCGCAGCAGCGGTCAGCAGGAGACGGGTGCCCCGATCGAGGCGGCCATGGGAGAACACACCACGATCGGTCGCCATCGAGAATGAGACGTCACCGAGATCGACCTCGATGCGCTCGCGCGCCGACGGGGTGATCGGGTCGTTGTCGAAGTACTGCGGCATCGCCGATCCTCACTGTCGCTTCGGGGTGCTGACGGTAGTCTGGCCCCATGTCGTATTCGATCCGAACCTTCGGTGACCCGGTGCTCAAGACACAGGCGGCCGAGATCACCGATATCGACGGGAAGTTGGTGCGCCTGGTCGACGAGATGTTCACGACAATGTACGAGACCGAGAGTGGTATCGGCCTCGCAGCGCCTCAGATCGGCGTCCAGAAGCAGATCTTCGTATGGGATATCGACGAGGCGCCGCGTGTCATCATCAACCCGGTGATCGCCGAATCGAGCGGTGAGTGGGTCTATGAAGAGGGTTGTCTGTCCATTCCCGGCCTCGCCGTTGAGTTGGTGCGGCCCAAACAGGTGCT
Organism: Ilumatobacteraceae bacterium; assembly: GCA_007117775.1. Taxonomy (GTDB): domain Bacteria; phylum Actinomycetota; class Acidimicrobiia; order Acidimicrobiales; family Ilumatobacteraceae; genus CSBr16-110. The sequence goes on along the minus strand of SKFX01000155.1, from coordinate 5,644 downwards.
GTTGGAGGGCGTCGACCTCGATGGGAACCGGGTGCAGTACGAAGCTGACGAACTTGAGGCGCGCCTGTTCCAACATGAGCTCGATCACCTCAACGGTGTGCTGATGTTCGACCGCATGGAGGCCGATCAGCGGCGCGAGGCGGTGGCGGCCTACCGGCGGATGAGTGAGTCCCCCGAGCGGGCGCCGCGGCGGCTCCGCCTGTCGTGAAGCTGGCCTTTCTCGGCTCGCCCGATGTTGCGGTTGCTCCACTGCGAGCCATCGTTGAAGCCGGCCACGAGGTCATCGTCGTGGTCACCCAGCCCGACCGTCGACGGGGGCGGGGTGCGCAGCTGGTACCGACACCGGTGAAGGGTGCTGCCGTCGAGTTGGGGATCGACGTCATCCACGATTCGGGCGCGCTGACCGAATTGGCCGACGAGGTCGAACTCGGAGTGGTCGTCGCGTTCGGACAGATGATCAAAGCGTCGGTGCTCGCCGCAGTGCCGATGGTGAATCTGCACTTCTCGCTCCTGCCCCGGTGGCGCGGCGCTGCTCCGGTGGAGCGCGCGTTGCTGGCCGGAGACTCACAGACGGGAGTCTGTGTGATGGGGGTCGTCGAGGAGTTGGACGCCGGCCCGGTGTATCGGTCGCAGACGGTGTCGATCGACTCGACGGTCACCGCCAACCAGCTACGCCTGCAGCTCTGTTCGGTCGGGATCGATCTGCTCCTCGATGCGTTGGAGCACGGTCTGGGCGAACCGACCGCGCAGACCGGTGAGATCACCTATGCCGCCAAGATCACACCCGAGGATCTGCGAATCGATTGGGGTCGTGAACCCCTCGAGATCCATCGTCAGATCCGGGTCGGGAATGCGTGGACCACATTCGAGGGCCGTCGGATCAAGATTCTGAGCGCTGATCTGGTCGACGATTCACTGCGTATCGGCCGCGTCCAGCCCGAGGGCCGAGGGCCGATGGACTATGGCGCCTGGAAACGAGGGGTGCGCGCCGCGGACGATACGTGGTTCGAGTGAGCGGCCCATCGTCGAATCCGGCCAGCTCGGCACGCGCCGTCGCCCTCTCGGTGCTACAACGCATCGAGCACTCCGGAGCCTATGTGCACCTCGTGCTTCCCGGCGCTCTCGAGACCAGTCGTCTCAGCGAGATGGATCGACGCCTCGTCACCGAACTCGTCGCTGGAACCACTCGGATGCGACGTGCCCTCGATGCACTGATCGACCGTTTCGTCGTGGATCCACCCGATGCCACAACCCGCACGCTCCTGCGACTCGGCGCCTATCAGATCGCCATGACTCGGATCCCGGCGCATGCGGCGGTCCATGAGACCGTATCGCTCGCCCCACGCCGGGTCAGGGGATTCGTCAATGCTGTCCTGCGCCGCATCGCGGCTGAACCGATGCGGTGGCCGGATCGAGCCACCGAGCTCAGCTATCCGGACTGGATCGTGGAGCGTCTCAGTGACGAACTCGGTGAGGCCGATGCTCTGGCAACCCTCGAGGCGATGAACACAGCGCCTTCGGCGACGGTGAGATCCGACGGTTACGTCCAAGATCTCGCATCTCAGATGGTGGCAGGATCCGTTGAGGCTCGATCGGGTGAGCTGATCGCCGACCTGTGTGCCGCACCGGGCGGCAAGACCACTGCACTCGCACGAACCGGTGCCCATGTGGTGGCGGTGGAGCTGCATCGATCCCGTGCCGGTCTGGTTTCGGCGAACGCTGATCGGGTGCTCGAGGATCCGTCGCGAGTTGTGGTGGTGAATGCTGACGCTCGAACCCCGCCGCTGCGGCGGCGAGCCTTCGATGCGGTGCTGGTCGACGCCCCGTGTAGCGGTCTGGGGGTGCTGCGCCGGCGCGCTGATGCCCGCTGGCGGATGACACCCGATGCCATCGTCGGCCTCGTCGAACTCCAGGGCTCGATGCTCACCGCCGCTGCCGATCTGGTGCGGCCCGGTGGCCGCCTGATCTACAGCGTATGCACCCTCATCGCGGCTGAGTCCATCGAGCATCCGATACCGGAAGGCTTCGAGGTGGACGCTGAGTCCCCGGGGGAATCGTGGCGCTCACGCGGTCCCGGTTGGATGCTGCTGCCGCATCTCACCGGTACCGATGGAATGACGATGCTTCGGTATCGCCGACGCGACCGCTGATCGCGAGTCGCCCGGTGCGTCGGTATCGTGGCGATGATGCTCCAGATCGTTCTCCCCAAAGGTTCGCTTGAGAAGGCGACGCTCGAGCTGTTCGCGGCCGCTGATCTGACGGTCAAGCGTTCCTCGTCGGTCGACTACAAAGCCACCATCGATGATGACCGCGTCGCTGAGGTTCGCATCCTGCGGCCACAGGAGATCCCGGTGTACGTGGCCGAGGGTCTGTTCGATCTCGGGATCACCGGTCGTGACTGGATCGAGGAGACCCAAAGCGATGTGGTCAGCTTGGGCGAACTGCACTACTCCAAGGCCACCGCTCAACCGGTGCGGGTGGTCGCCGCGGTTGCAGGTGATTCGCCTGCCCAGGGGATCGAGGATCTTCCCCAGGGGGTCCGGGTCTCATCTGAGTATCCGGCGATGACGCAGCGGTTCTTCGCGGACCACGGAGTCGAAGCCGACGTGCGGCTGTCCTACGGTGCCAGCGAGGCAAAGATCCCCGATATCGCCGATTGTGTGGTCGATATCACCGAGACCGGCCGAGCCCTGCGCGCTGCGGGACTTCGGGTCATTGCGACCATCCTGACCAGTTGGACCGAGGTCGTGGCCAACCCGCAGAGTGCGGCGGATCCGGCCAAGCGCCATGCGATGGATCAGTTGATGATCCTGCTCAACGGAGTGCTCGAGGCGCGCGGCAAGGTGCTGTTGAAGCTGAATGTGGCCGCTGAGCGACTGGAATCGGTGCTCGAGGTGCTGCCATCGGCCAAATCGCCGACGGTGTCACAGCTTGCCAACGGGGGCTATGCCGTCGAGAGCGTGGTGGAGAAGAGCACCATCAATCGGGTGATTCCAGCACTGAGTGACGTTGGAGCCACCGATCTGCTCGAATTGCCGATCTCCAAGATCGTGCATTGATCGACTCGTCGAGGCGACCATGACCACTGACCAACTCATCGACGGAGTCGTTGTCTCATTCGATCCCGCCAGCGGGCTCGGTCGCGTCGAGGTCAAAGGGCGAGCGCTCGAGTTTCACTGTGTGGAGATCGCCGATGGGACCCGTGAGATCGAAGTCGGCGCAGCGGTGCAGTTTCGAGCGCTGCGCAAGTTCGGTCAGGTGGAGGCGTCGGAGATCAGGCCGAGGTCTGGGTGATCTGGACGAAGACCATCTGGATGTTCGCCAGTGCATCTCGCAGGGTCTGATGCTCCTCGCCGAGTCGTTCACCGAGCGTGTCAACGAGCGCGGCGACGGCGTCGATGGCCAAGCTGGCCGAATGCAGATCGGGCGGTTGGCTCGAGAGGTGGATTGCGGCGAGTTCATAGAGGCCCATCACATGATTCGTGACGATCACCTCAGCTGAGGTCTCGGCGAGGCGCGATCGAGCGTCGTCGAGATAGCGCTGAGCGGCCTCGACCTCGTTCGGGTCGACGGACTGTGGCTCTGTCTCGTCGGGGTCAGCCGGAGCGCTGGTCGGGGCGTCTGAGGTTTGCTCGCTCACCTCCGCTAGCCTACAGCCGACAATTGATGCGAAGTGGGGCTCAGCCTCCACCCAGCCACCCTCCGTCGGTTCACCCCGGCGGTCATCGTGGGAGACCATGGTGGTGGTGCGTCTGGGTCGAATGGGACGGTCATCGTGTGATGGCGCTCGTCGGCTTCGTGTGCATACGACCCGACGAGGAGGAATCCATTGCGCAGGAGTGATCAGTCATAGCCCCGCCGAGGAGCGATCAACACCGGATCAACGATCGGATCCGTGCCCGTGAGGTGCGTCTGATCGGACCGGACGGCGACCAGCTCGGTATCAAGGCGGTGCCCGAAGCCCTGCGAATGGCCAAGGGTCTCGACCTCGATCTCGTCGAAGTGGCCCCGATGGCCAATCCGCCGGTCTGTCGGATCATGGATTACGGCAAGTTTCGGTACGAAGAGGCCCAGAAGGCCAAGGACGCCCGCCGCAAGTCGACCAATGTGTCGGTCAAGGAGGTCAAGTTCCGGCCAAAGATCGGCAAGGGAGACTTTGACACCAAGGTTCGCCACCTGATCGGGTTCATCAACGAAGGCCACAAGGTGAAGGTGACCCTGCAGTTCAGGGGGCGCGAGATGGCTCATCCCGAACTCGGGAGTCGAATTCTCGACGGGGTGATCGAGGCGGTCGGCCCGATCGCTCGGGTCGAGAACCAGGCCCGACTCGAGGGGCGAAGTATGTCGATGGTGCTCGCACCGGACAAGAAGGCTCAAGACGCCATTCGCAAGGCGGCTGAGCAGCAGGACGAGGCCGATCCACAAGGAGGATCAAATGCCGAAGATGAAGACCAGCAAGACAGCAGCGAAGCGCTTCAAGAAGACCGGTAGCGGACGTCTGCGTCGCCAGCAGGCGATGCGACAGCACCTCTTCGAGAAGAAGTCGTCACGCCGAACCCGTCGCCTCGCCGGCGATCGCGATGTCGATCCCGGTGATGAGAAGAGCGTCAAGCGACTTCTGGCTGAGCGCTGAGCGACGCCGTGGGATCACATCCCGCAGGACACCGAATTCGATGAGATCACGAAGGAGACACCATGGCACGCGTCAAGCGCGGTGTGGCCGCACGTAAGCGGCACAAGAAGGTACTGAACAAGGCAAAGGGCTACTACGGCAACAAGAGCCGCTCGTTCCGCGCCGCCAACGAACAGGTCATGCGCAGCGGTCAGTATGCGTTCCGCGACCGTCGAGCGCGCAAGGGTGAGTTCCGTCGGCTCTGGATCCAGCGCATCAATGCGGCCTGCCGCCAGAACGATATGTCCTACAGCCGTTTCGTGGCTGGCCTGCATGCAGCTGAGATCGAGGTTGACCGCAAGGTCCTCGCCGATCTCGCCGTCAGTGATCCGGCGACGTTCGCGGCCCTGGTGCAGCGGGCGCGGGAGGCTCTCTGAGCGAACCGCTTGGCTTCAAGTCACCGAGAGTTCAAGAGCTGCGACGCCTCATCGGGCGTCGTAGTTCGCGTCGGGAACAGGGTCGCTTCGTCGTCGAAGGGTCGATCCTGATCACCGAGGCTTTGTCGGCTGGCTGGCAGATCGAGACGGAATTCGTCATGCCCGGTGTCGATGCGATCTGCGATCGCGGCGATACTGAGATCCTCGAACTCGGATCAGGTGTCCTCGAACGCATCGCCGATACCGAACATCCGCAGGGGCAGATCGCGATCGTGGTGCGCCCCGAGGTATCGCTACAGGTGCTCGACTCCGCAGCACTCGTGCTCGTCGCCGACCGGATCACCGATCCGGGAAATATCGGCACGATGTTGCGTTCTGCGGTCGCGGCCGGCGCCGATGCGGTCGTCACCACCCCTGGGACCACCGATGCCTTCGGACCCAAAGCGGTGCGAGCCTCAGCGGGAGCGCTCTTTGCGGTGCCGGTCGTCGAGGCCGACCTCTCCGCAGTGGCAGCCGCCGGGCTTCAGATCATGGCGACGTCGGCACAACATGGCATCGACCACCGCACGGCTGAGTATGGGGGGCGGATCGCGGT
>SKFX01000183.1 GCA_007117775.1 Ilumatobacteraceae bacterium | reverse complement strand
GATGTCGTGGTTGATGTCGTGGTTGATGTCGTGGTCGAACCCCAGCTCGATCGAGGAACTGGCGGCGTCTCCGTGGGAGTCAGTCGGTGGTTCGGTGGCTGCGGTTGCCGCGATTGCCGAGGAGCTTGCGATGAGACTCGCGAGAGCGAGCATCGCTGTGCCCACTGCCCGGTCGCGCCCGCGCAGAGCCGTTGACCAGGCGCGTTCAGGTCGGGTCGCGCGGCGATGGGGGCGAGGTGATGTGATCTGGCGGATGTCCACGTCCGGTGGCGATGCCGGGGTCCGGACCGGCATCGAGGGATCACAATACTCCTGGGTCGCCTGGATGTGCAGACGCGGCGGGGAGGCCCGGTGGCTTCGACCGCAGCCACTGCCGGCCGGGGACTGGTGGGGTGGCTGGCGGGGGTCTCAGCCGACGTTCGAACAGGCCCGAAGACCTGGGACTGTGGGGTGGCCGGGTCGCTCAGTACACGAGGGTCACGACAGTGCGCGCAGGAACATCGCCGTTTCCTCGGCGATGCTCGGCGGCACCTCATATCCGTCGCGATCGGTGATCGAGGCGAAGTTGTCGCGGACCGCCTCGGGGTCGATCGATGCCGACGTCCAACCCTGGGTCTCGCCGATGATCACCTCGGCGACACGTCCCCCACCGACGGAGAACACTCGGCCGGTCGCCTCGCAGTCCTCGTGTGCGAGATATGCCACGAGCGGTGCGACCAGTGCGGGATCCAATTTCTCGCCGAGCGCCCCGAGCAGATTCTCGGTCATCCGTGTCAGCGCGAGTGGTGCGATCGCGTTGGCCTTGATGTTGTACTTGGCGCCCTCGACGGCGAGCACGTTGGTGAACCCGACCAGACCCATTTTCGCAGCGCCGTAGTTCGCTTGGCCGAAGTTGCCGAAGATGCCGGCCGCCGATGACGTCGACACGATGCGGCCGTATCCCTGTTCGCGCATCAGGACCCATGCCGGTTGTGTGACGTGGAACGCACCCTTGAGATGGACATCCAGCACCGGGTCGACCAGATCGGCACCCATGTTGTGGAACGACTTATCGCGCAGGATGCCGGCATTGTTGATGACGATGTCGACCCGGCCGAAGGCGTCGACGGCGCTCTGGACGATGGCGGCTCCGCCCTCTGGGGTGGCCACACTGTTGGTATCGGCCACCGCCTCGCCGCCCGCGGCGGTGATCTCATCGACCACCGCTTGAGCTGCGCTGACGCTCGAGCCGGTGCCATCCACCGAACCTCCGAGGTCGTTGACCACCACGAGCGCACCGCGCGCCGCCATGAGCAGTGCGTGCTGGCGGCCGAGACCGCCGCCTGCGCCGGTGATGATTGCTACTTTGCCGTCGAAACCGAGAAGATCACTCATTCCCCAAACGGTAACTGGCACGCGGGTCGAGTCAGCAATCCGCGCCCGGAACCCGGATCGTGGCGAGATGGATTCGCAGTCGTTCAGTCGGCGCGAGCGATGCGGATCGTGTCACCCGGTGCGAGACTGATGCGGCCATCGCTGGTGCCGATCGGCACCATTGGGCCCGATGCCGAGGTGATCGAACAGCCGTCGGGATCCACTCGGATCTGCAGTCGTGCTCCGTGGCGTTGGATCGTGAATGACATCGTCTGCCAACCGGTGGGCAGCCGTGGGGAAAAGCGCAGTTCCTCGCCGCTATCGCGCATCCCGGCGAAACCGCATACCAATGCGGTCCAGACCGTGGCGGCCGATGCGATATGGATCCCCTGATCGGTATTGCCGTGGGTGTCGGCCAAGTCGACATACAGCGCTTGACGGAAGTACTGCATCGCCAGGTCCTCATATCCGATCTCAGCGGCCACGAGGCATTGGGCGCCGGCTGACAGCGAGGAGTCGCCGGTGGTGATGGGGTCGTAGTAATCGAAGTTGCGCCGCTTCTGGTCGAGTTCGAAATGCTCCGAGCGCAGGTACATCGCGAGGACCACATCGGCTTGTTTGAGCACCTGGTGTCGGTAGATCACGAGCGGGTGGTAGTGCAGCAGGAGCGGATACCGGTCGGGCGGGGTGCCTGTGAAGTCCCATGGCTCGCGCTCGAGGAACGAATGGTCTTGGGGGTGGATGCCGAGCGCGGTGTCATAGGGGAGATACATCGCATCCGCCGCGGCATGCCATTCGTCGATCTCGCTGGCAACGAGACCGGTGCGCCGACACAGCGCCTCATAGGCGGGCGGATTCCACTCCGCGAGGAATGACACCGTGAGCGCGGCATAGCGCAGATTGAACCGTGCCATGACGTTGGTGTAGAGGTTGTCGTTGACCACCGTCGTGTACTCATCTGGGCCGGTCACTCCGTGAATATGGAATGTCGGCTCGGCGTTGGCCCCGGGGGTGTCGATCAGATCGGTCTTGGAGCGATAGAAGCCGAGATCGCTCCACAGCCGGGCGGTCTCGACGAGGATCTCGGCGCCCTCGGAGGCCAGGAACTCGGTATCGCCGGTGGCGAACAGATAGCGCTCGAGTGCGTAGGCGACGGCGGCGTTGATGTGGTACTGGGCGGTGCCTGCCGCATAGTAGGCCGATGCCTCCTCACCGTTGATCGTTCGCCAAGGGAACAGTGCTCCCGCCTCGTTCAGTTCTCTGGCGCGCTGGCGCGCGGCGGGAAGCATCGCCCAGCGGAAACGCAACAGTTTGCGCGCCACATCGGGATTCGTATAGGCGAGGAACGGCACGACGTAGACCTCGGTGTCCCAGAAGTAGTGGCCGTCGTAGCCGATACCGGTGATGCCCTTGGCCGAGACGCCCTGTTCCTGGGTCCGAGCTGACGCCTGGGCGAGTTGGTACAGGTTCCAGCGAACCGCCTGCTGGAGCGCGTCATCGCCTTCGATCTCGACGTCGGTGTCCTCCCAGTAGCGATCCAGCCATTCCTGTTGGATCTGATGGAGACGGCTACGGCCCTCCTCGCGGCCGCGCCGCAGTGTGCGATGGCAGCGATCGGCGAGTTCGCGTGCCGGCACCCCCGATGAGGTGTGGTACGTCACGAACTTGGACAACCGGAAGCTCTGGCCCGCACCTGCCTCGACAGTGAAGACCGACTTGGCGAGGTCCTCGTCGACGGTGGTGTCGACGCGGTACTCGCAGTCGGTCTCCACAACATGGTGATAGCCGCATGCAAGAGTCATCCCTGAGTTCGCGCACCGGTATCCCAAGATGACCTCGCCGCCGTCGCCATCGTCACGGTGCAATTGGAGCCGTGGGATGAGGACCCGGTCAGAGAACGGTGTGGCCTGTCGGGGGTCGACGCCCTCGCCGAGCGCGGCGGCGCGCACATGGTATTCATCCTCGCCGTCCTGGCGGTTCAGGAGCTGTGAGGACACCACCATCGGGGCGCGGTCGTCGAGCAGTTCCACCTCGAAGCTCAAGAGCGCCAGATGGCGGTGTTCGAAGCTCACCATCCGCTCGGAGCGGACCCGGAGCCGTTTGCCGGCCGGGGTCAGCCAGATCAGTTCGCGCCACGAGATCCCACGCCGGAAATCGAGCACGCGCTCATAGTGCTCGATCTCGGCGGTCGCCAACAGCAGCGGTTCGTCATCGACATACAGTTTGATCAGTTTCGCGTCCGGGACATTGACCAGTGTCTGGCCGGTCTTGGCGAACCCGAACGCCGTCTCGGCATGGTGGATCTGCCAGGTCTCGTGGAAACCGTTCAAGAAGGTGCCATGCGCATGGGCCTCGCGTCCCTCGGAGGGATTGGCGCGCATCCCGATATAGCCGTTGCCCACCGAGAAGATCGTCTCGGTTTGGCCAAGGTCGTCACCGCTGTACTCACGCTCCACCAGCCGCCACGGATCCACCGGATAGCGGTGGCGGGCGAGGCCGGCTGGTACATGGTGCAGCGGAGTCATCTCAGTCGGTCTCCCCCCGGTGGCGCCGTATCGCCCGGATCGGGATCGTCGAGGGTCTCGGAGAGGTCGGCGACGACGATATCGGCACCGGCTTGCCTCAGCGCTTCGGCCTGGTCGGCGCGGTCGACGCCGATGACGAGCGCGAACCCGCCATCGCGTCCCGCCCCGACGCCCGACAGTGCATCCTCGATGACGACACATCTCGCTGTCTCAACACCGAGTTGCTGCGCTGCGAACCAGAAGGTGTCCGGATGCGGTTTGCCCGGAAGTGATTCCTCGGCGGCGATGAGACCGTCGACGATGACCTCGAAGCGGTCGCTGAGACCAGCGGCAGCCAGGACTCGGCGGGCGTTCTTCGACGATGAGACCACCGCTGATTCGATCCCGAGACCCTCGAGGTGGTCCAACAGCCGCATCGAGCCCGGGTAGGCCTCGATACCCCCGGCATCGAGGATCTCGTTGAACACGGCGTTCTTGCGGTTGCCGAGACCGTTGAGCGTCTCAGCATCAGGTGGATCATCATCGGTGCCCTCGGGGAGTTCGATGCCTTTGGCGGCGAGGAAGTCGCGCACACCCGCAGCGCGGGGTTTGCCGTCGATATGGGCGTGGTAGTCCCCATCGGCATAGCCGAAGTCTGCGAACAGTGCCGCCCACGCCCGTTCATGGATCTCGGCGGTGGGGGTGATGACGCCATCGAGGTCGAACAGCACGGCACCGTAGTGGGTCCAGTCGATCGCTGCAGGCGGTGATGGCGGTGTGGTGGTCATCGATCCGGTCGCGGCGACTCCGCGAGGTCGCTGAGTCGTCGGTAGTCGAGTTTGCCGTTCGCCGCCCGGTTCAGCGAGGCCACTTCGATGACGCGTTTGGGGGCCTTATATCCGGCCAGGCGCGCTTTGACATGGGCGATCACCTCATCGGCGTCGAGCATTTGGTCCGCCTCGGTCTCGACGAGGGCACAGACCGCTTGACCGAATCGTTCATCGGCGACGCCCACCACCGCGGCATCGCGGATCGCCGGGTGCAGTTTCAGTGCCTCCTCGACCTCCTCGGGGTACACCTTCTCGCCACCGGTGTTGATGCATTGGCTGCCTCGGCCGAGCAGCTTGACCGCACCGTCTCGGGTCACCTCGGCCCAGTCGCCCGGGATCGAGTACCGCTCACCGTCGATGATCTGGAAGGTCGAGGCCGACTTGGCTTCGTCTTTGTAATACCCGATGGGGGTGAACCCACGCAGCGCGACCCGGCCGAGCTCTCCCGAGCCGGGTACGACATCTCGCCCATCGTCGGTGACGACCCGGGTGGTGGGACCGAGGGTGAATCTCGCGGTGGTGGCGCCGGATTCGTTGTGTTCGTTCAAACTGTCTGCGGTGGTCGTCGATGTGGCCATTCCGATGGCCTCACTCGAGCCGAGAGTGTCAACCATGATGAGCCGTTCATTGTGCGCGAGCAGGCCGGCTTTGGTCTCAGCGGACCAGATCACCCCGGATGAGACGATGACGCGCAGCGAGGAGATATCGAAGCGGCCCGGTTCGGTGTCGAGGGCCCGCAGGATGGGCTTGGCGAAGGCATCGCCGACGATCGACATCGAGTTGATCCGGTGGGTCTCGATGGTCTCGAGCAGTTCGATCGGGTCGAAGCGGCGGCCAGCCATGGTGATGACACTGCCGCCGATCATGAGATTGGAGATCGCGTTGAACAGTCCGGTCCCATGCATCAATGGTGCCCCGGGCAGATTGCGGGGCCCGGCGCGCTCGATCCGGTC
>SKFX01000019.1 GCA_007117775.1 Ilumatobacteraceae bacterium | reverse complement strand
GGGCCGGACCGTCTCGGTCGACTCATCACCCTCGCCGATCGCTCGATGTATGCGGCCAAGCGTCGTCGACACAGCGGCGTGGGCGGCGATGACGACACCGCCAAGCCCCGGACCTACTTCGCAACCCCGTCCGATCGCCGAGGTGGCCCGGACTCCGATCACCGCAGCAGCCGACCCTGATCCGGCCGTCGCCCGTCACCATCATCTCTCGTCCCATCTCGAACCAAGAGGAATCCACATGCTCACCATGATGTTCGCCGGAATGTTCGTCAGCGTTGTGACCGTTCTGTTCGTCGCCTGACGCCGGTCGGCTGACACCGGTCGTCTGATGCTGGGTGCGTCGTCGACCATCGGGTCGTCGGTTCAGTGGGTCGAGCCTGCGATCACCAGGGCTCGATCTCGGCGACGTAACGATCGTCGTCGAAGCTCATCACGAGCGCTTCGAGTTCGGCCAGTGGGTCGGTGGAGACGGTTTCATCGGCCACCTCGCCGATCAGCAGATGTCGGGCCAGACGACCCTTGGCAGCCTTGGCACCGTGGCCGCCGCTGGCACCGGAGCGTTCGAGCAACTTCACCGTGGCGCCGCGGCCCGGATGCGGTTCGATCGCGGCGCGCTGCTCATTGGCCAACATCTCGATGACGAATCGCTTCGCAGCGATCCGGCCGAGGGCCTCTGACAGCAACGGATTCCACCAGCGCGAGACAAGACCCATCGGTGCCAGTCGGGCTCCCATCTTGAGTCGATAGTCCGGGATCGGGTCATCGCCGCGCACCAAACCGAGCAGACCCGACACCACCATGATGCGACGACGGGCCGCAGCGGGAACGGTGGCGGGATCCAGATGCTCCCAGACCACCCCGGTGTAGCGCTGCCATGCCGGCAGCATCGGCGCGCCGAGCAGGTCGAGATTGGCGTGCCGGGCCCGCTCGAGATGGGCGCCCGACACTCCGAGCATCTTGGTGTCGCCACCGTCGACGTCGCGCACAGCTGCGATCAGTTCGAGGCGAGCCTCATGGAGTCGGTCGGCGAACGCGCCGAGGTCGGGGCTCCATGATCCGTCGCCGCCTTCGGCCTTGCCTTCTGACGGTGGCAGCAGGAGCATCGGCGGGACCCTTCGTCTCGGCATCGGACCATCTTGGCAAGGTATGGTGCTCGCATGCGAGTGAAGTTGGATTCAGAAAAGTGTCAGGGCCACAACCGCTGCTATGCGTTGGCCCCCGAGTTGTTCGACGTCGATGACTACGGCACCGCCGTGTTGTTGATCGATGGTGAGATCCCGTCCGAACTCGAGGACAAGGCCCGCCTGGCTGTGGCCAACTGCCCCGAGTATGCGATCACGATCGACGAGGACTGATCGATATGACGATTGACGACGTTCGCCAGCACCGCGATTGGGCCAATGATCTCGATCACGCTGATCCCGAGTACAACCGCAATGCCCCCGAGGTCTGGGAGCATCTGCGCGAATCGGGTTGCCCGGTTGCGCACTCGGACCTCTATGGCGGTATGTGGGCGCCGGTGACCCATGAGTTGGTCAAAGAGGTTGCCTACGACACCGACCACTTCTCGAGCCAGGGCGTCATCGTGTCCAATGCTCGACCGATCATCGAGGCACCGGTGGGTCCCGCCCCGCCCATCACCAGCGATCCGCCCTTCCATCAGATCGCCCGACGCCTGCTGTTGCCGCCGTTCGCCCCCAAGCAGATCGACCCGTGGGAGAAGGAGATCCGGACGCTGTGCCGCGGTCTGCTCGATGAGATGGGTGAGATCGATGAGGGCACGACGATCATCGATGCCGCCGTCCAGTACGCGCAGCACATCCCGGTGAACGTCATCGCCCGCATGATCGGCCTGCCGACCACCGACGATGAGCTGTTCCGCGGGTTCGTGCACGCCGTCCTCGAGGCCGTGGATCTGCCGGCCGAGGAGCGCATTGCCGCCATCGAGCCTCTGGCGGAGTACCTGGACGCCAAGGTGGCCGAACATCAGGCGAACCCCCGTGACAACCTCCTCGACTATCTGTTGAACGTCGAGATCGAGGGCAACAAGCTGAGCTCCGAGCATGTCCGCGGGTCGGTCCTGTTGCTGTTGATCGCCGGGATCGACACCACCTGGAGTGCGATCGGTTCATCGCTGTGGCATCTGGGCACCCATGCCGATGATCTGGCGCGGCTCGTGGCCGAGCCCGATTTGATGCCGTTCGCCATCGAGGAGTTCCTGCGGGCGTATGCGCCGGTCACCATGGCTCGCCTCGTCAAAGAGGACTACGACTTCCATGGTTGTCCGATGAAGGCGAACGATTGGGTGCTCCTGCCATTCCCCGCGGCCAACCGCGACCCCGAGGAGTTCGAGGACGCGAACGAGGTGATCCTGGACCGCAAGGAGAACCGCCATTCGGCCTTCGGTCTCGGCATCCACCGGTGCCTGGGCTCGAACCTGGCCCGCTTGGAGTTGCGCGTCGCCGTCGAGGAATTCATCGCCCGTTTCCCGTCATTCGAATTGGCCGGTGACATGACCTGGAGTGTCGGTCAGGTTCGTGGGCCGCGCGTCATGCCGTTCCGGGTCCTCAAGGTCAATCCAGCACACACCGGTTCCTGACCCGCCACCGCCGATCCGTCATCTCTGATGCGCCGGCGCTGAGGGCCACATCGAGTTGTGCTGGTCCGGTCGGGTGATTGACTGGTGATCCAGACAGTCGGCGGTCGCCGGCTTGGCGGAGACTGCCGTGCGTTGACATCGGACACGGCACCGAACACGCCTCGCACAGTGAGAGGGACAGAGGGACATCATGACCAAATTCGTCGTCGGAGTCGATCCATCACCGGAGTCGCGCGAGGCCCTCGAATGGGCACTCGAGCAGGCCGGCCCGGGGGATCAGATCGTCGCAGTGCATGCCTGGGATGTCCCGTTGGTCACTGGCTATGAGGTGGCGGTCGCCATCGACCCGACCGAGATCCGCGATGCATCGGGCGCTTTTCTCGGCGATCTGGTCTCCTCGTTGAGCGACGACCGAATCACCTCGCTGTTGGCGCAGGGTCACCCGGGTCGCAGTCTCGTTGAAGTGGCCGATGACGCCGACATCGTGGTGGTGGGCCACCGCGGCTCAGGAAAGGCCTCGGTGATCCTCGGCTCGACGGCGAACTACGTCTTGCACCACACCGACAAGCCGGTGGTGGTGGTGCGCGGTTCGCGCAATGCTGCGGCCCGCCAGGTCGTGGTCGGGGTCGATGACCATGGGCTCGGCGACGGCGGTGACGGTGATGAGAACCCATCGGTGCGTGCGTTGCGGGCGGCTTACGCCCTCAATGGCGTGGAGTGGATCGATGTGATTCACGCCTGGTTTGCTCCCGGTGTCGCTGCCGGCGTGTACGTCGGCGCCGGCCCCGATATGGACGAGATGGATCGCAGCGCGATCGAGGTGGCCGAGCGGGTCATCGCAGCAGCCGGCCCACCGCCCGAAGGTGTGGGTGTGCGGCCGCGTCCAGAGCGTGGCACCGCCGGATTCGCCATGATCGAGGCATCGCGTGATGCCGACCTGATCGTGGTCGGTTCGCGCGGTCGCGGTGGGTTCGTGGGCCTGTTGCTCGGCTCGACGAGCCTGGAGACCGCCGCTCACAGCCACAGTCCGGTGATGATCGTCCGCTGACGCGTCGGTGGACCCTTTGGATCACTGCCCGATCACGGCCTGATCGACCCGGACGCCACCGCCGATCCCTACGCTGTGGGGTGATGCTCACCGAGGGACTCAATCCGGACCAGCACGATGCTGTGATGCACGGTGATGGGCCTCTGCTCGTCGTCGCTGGAGCCGGGTCGGGCAAGACCCGTGTGCTGACCCATCGGATCGCACGTCTGATCTCCGACGGGGTGCATCCGTCGCGGATCCTGGCGATCACCTTCACCAATAAGGCCGCCGGCGAGATGCGCGAGCGTGTGGGCGAACTGGTCGGCCCGGTCGTCAAAGCGATGTGGGTGTCGACGTTCCACTCCGCATGTGTGCGGATCCTGCGCGCCCATGCCGAAGCGATCGGCTACCCGAGACAGTTCTCGATCTATGACCAGAGCGATGCTGTCCGCCTCACCGGCTACGTGATTCGCGATCTCGGCCTCGACGCCAAACGGTTCCCACCGCGCAATGTGCACAGCCGAATCTCGCTCTGGAAGAACGAGATCATCGTGCCCTCGGCGGCTGCGGCCGCGGCCGAGAACATCTTCGAGCGCAAACAGGCCGAGGTGTACGCCGACTATCAGGCCCGGCTCGTCAAGGCCGGAGCGATGGACTTCGATGATCTGCTGGTGAACACCGTGCGGTTGTTCCGTGAGCATCCCGAGGTGCTCGAACAGTATCGGGAGCGGTTCCAGCACATCTTGGTCGATGAGTTCCAGGACACGAATCAGGCTCAGAACGAGATCGTGCTGCGGCTCGCCGGCGGCCATCAGAACGTCTGTGTGGTGGGCGACACCGATCAGTCCGTGTACCGGTTCCGCGGCGCGGACTTCCGCAATGTGCTGCAGTTCGAGCAGGCCTTTCCGGATGTGACCACGATCGTGCTCGAGCAGAACTATCGCAGTACCCAGACCATCTTGGATGCTGCCAATGCGGTCATCTCCCACAATGTCGAGCGTGCCCCGAAGGCGCTGTGGACGGACTCGGGATCGGGTGATCGCATCGTGCGTTATCACGCCGATGATGAGGGCGATGAGGCGATCTGGGTGGCGTCCACCGCTGCGCAACTGCATCGCGATGATGCGGTCAACTGGCGCGAGATGGCGGTGCTGTATCGGACGAACGCGCAGAGCCGGGTCATCGAGGAGGCGCTGATTCGCGTCGGCGTGCCGTATCTGGTGGTCGGCGGCACCAAGTTCTACGACCGTCGGGAGGTGAAGGATCTGCTCGCCTACCTGCGCTGTGTCATCAACCCGGCCGATGAGGTGAGTCTCAAACGGGTTCTGAACGCGCCCAAGCGCAAGATCGGCGATGCCTCGGTTGCCAAGCTCGACGCGTTCGCTGCGATCGAGGGGTTGACCTTTTTCGAGGCGCTCGGACGGGCCACTGAGGCCGGGGTGGGAGGGCCGGCGGTACGTGGCATCGACTCGTTCGTCGATCTCATGAGCCGGGCGCGGCAGTTGGTCGATGAGGCCTCGCCCGGTGATCTGCTGCAGATGCTGATCGATGAATCCGGCTACGGCGCCGATCTCGAGGGTCTCGACACCGTTGAGTCACACGGTCGACTCGAGAATCTCGGCGAGTTGGTGGGCCTGGCGCGCGAATTCACGGTGTTGGGTGAGTTCTTGGAGCATGTCTCGCTGGTGGCCGACACCGATGATCTGGCCGGCGGCCAGGACGACCGGATGGTGTTGATGACGCTGCATTCGGCCAAGGGCCTCGAGTTCGGCCATGTGTTCCTGATCGGGGTGGAGGAGGGGATCTTCCCGCATTCGCGGGCGCTCACCGAACCGGTCGAGATGGAAGAGGAGCGTCGCCTCGCCTATGTCGGGATCACCCGGGCGATGCAGCGCCTCTACATCAGTCACGCCTGGAGTCGGATGCTGTATGGGAGCACGCAGTACAACCCGCCGTCGCGTTTCTTGGATGAGATCCCCGCTGAGCTGTTCGATCAGCAGGGCAATGTCACCGGCCGCATGAGTTACGGCCGCTCGAGTTATCACCGCGCCCCGACCGCCGGTCGCGAGTTCGACGACGGGGGAGCGATGGGCGGTGATGTCACCGAGTTCCGGCCCGGCGCTGATCGGGGCCGGGGTGGTG
>SKFX01000229.1 GCA_007117775.1 Ilumatobacteraceae bacterium | reverse complement strand
GCGCGCACCGTGCGCACTGCATTGCGCCAGCACCTCATCACCAATCTCGACCGCGCCTGCGACCCAGGTCATCTGCCCCACCACCACCCCGGCGGTCGCCAGATCCCGAGCGGTGCCGACCTGCACTCGACGGGCCTCGACATCGATATCGACCACATAGCGCTTGGGACCACCGCCGGGCAGTCCGAGGCCGCGCCGCTGACCGAGTGTGACCATCTCGACGGCTTCGACCTCGCCGACTGGCACACCGGAGGTATCGACCACCTCGGCGGATCGGAACGGGATCCGCGCCCCCAAGAAGGCCTCGCGACCCGCCGATGCGGTGATGAAGCACACGTCTTGGCTGTCGGGCTTCGCAGCGGTCCGCAGCCCGAGGCGCTCGGCGTGGGCGCGAACCTCAGCCTTGGTCATCGAACCGACCGGGAACCGGGTCCTGGCGAGCTGTTCCTGGGTGAGCATGTGGACCACATAGCTCTGGTCCTTGGCGGTGTCGACGCCACGATGCAGCTCAACCCGTCCGTCGCGCTCGACCACACGGGCGTGATGACCGGTCGCGATCGCATGGAAGTCGAGCATGGCGGCCCGTTCGAGCAGACGATCGAACTTCAGATGGCGATTGCATTCGATACACGGATTCGGGGTGAGACCGCTGCGGTGTGCATCGACATAGGGCTGCACAACCGCTGCGTCGAAGTCATCGGTGAAGTTGAACACCACATGATCGATGCCGAGTTGTTGGGCCACTCTGCGAGCATCATCCACATCGGCCACACTGCAACACCCGGTATCGCTCTCGCCGCCCCAGAGCCGCATGGTGACACCGACCACCTCGTGACCCTCTTCGACGAGCAGCGCAGCCGCCACCGAGGAGTCCACTCCCCCGCTCATCGCCACCAACACACGCTCACTCATCGCTGCGACACCCACTCGCGCAGATGGACCACCGCGTCGATGATCGCCGCGGCGGCGGCATCGACATCGTCATCGGTCGTCGTATGGCCGAGGCTGAGACGCAGAGCACCACCGGCCGTGGTCGACTCGATCCCCATTGCAGCGAGCACATGGGAGGGGTCCATGGCACCGCTCGCACAGGCCGATGCCGCCGACGCGCACACCCGGGCACGATCCAACAAGAACAGCAGCGCCTCGCTCTCGATCCCGGGGAGACACAGATGCGCGGAGCCGGCCACTTTGTCGGCGCGCGGCACCGTCTCGACCACATCGGGGATCGCCGCCACGATGGTGTCGACCAATCGGTCGCGCTGTGCGCGCACCCGCGCCTCGACCTGTGAACGCTCACGATCTGTGATCTCGAGCGCGACTGCAGTGGCGACGATCCCAGCGACATTGTGGGTGCCAGAGCGACGGTCGCGCTCTTGGCCGCCGCCGAGCAACAGCGGCGCCATCGTCGCTGTGGGTGCCACCGTGAGCACTCCCACCCCCTTGGGGCCGCCGAACTTGTGGGCGCTGAGCGATATCGAATCCACCGAACGAGACAGCGGGCGCAGATCGAGCCACGTCACAGCCTGGACGGCGTCGGTGTGCATGACTGCGGTGGGGGCATGCTCTCGCACCACCGCTGCGACAGCGTCGAGATCAGTGATGGTGCCGACTTCGTTGTTGACCGCCATCACACTCACCACTGCGGTGTGCTCATCGAGTACCTCGGCGAGCGCGTCGAGATCCACCCGGCCGACCGCGTCGACGGCCACCACCCGACCGCCGAGGTGCTCGACGGGATGCAGCACCGCATGGTGTTCGGCCGCTGCACACACCGCAACGGCATCGCGATCACCGGCTGCGATACGGGCCTCGACTGCGCCGGTGATGGCGGTGACATCTGATTCGGTGCCACCGGAGGTGAACACCACCTCGCCAGGGCCGACGCCGACCACCTCGGCCACCTGCTCACGGGCATCGTCGAGGGCGCGCCGGGCCTCGCGGGCCGCAGCATGTGATCCACTGGGATTGGCGAAGGTATCCGACAGATAGGGCAGCATCGCCTCGACGGCCTCAGGCCGCATCGGCGTCGTCGCCGCATGATCGAGATAGATGTAGGCCTGACCTCCCATGGTTTCAGGCTACCGACACCGCCGATCCCACCGCGGCCGCCGCATCATGGTGTTACCGTCGCGGACCGTGGAGGGATACGGCGCCAGCACCTACGGCGATGCCTTCGCTGATGCCTATGACCGCTGGTACGCCGATCTGCCCGACCTCGCCGCATGTGTGACCACGGTGATGGAGCTCGCCGGCGCGACCGGCCGTGTCCTCGAACTCGGGGTCGGAACGGGTCGGATCGCTGTGGAGCTGGCTGATGCCGGTGCCCGGGTGGTCGGTGTGGATTCGAGTGAAGCCATGCTGGAGCGACTCCGCACCAAGGATTGCGATCACCGGATCGAGACCGTGCACGGCGCCATGGAGGACCTTGCGACACTGGCCGACGCTCAGCCGGGCATCTTCGACGAGCCCTTCGATCTGGTCCTGTTGGCATACAACACACTGTTCAACCTGATCGACGATGGTGCCCAACAGCGCTGCCTCGCAGCCGCAGCGGGTCTGCTCGGGCCCGACGGTCGCCTCATCGTCGAGGCGTTCGTCCCCGATGACAGCAGCGAGGCTGGCGCGCGTATCGGTCTGCGTTCGATGACCGCCGATGAGGTCGTCCTCAGCGTCACCGAGCACGATCGGGTCTCCCAGCTCATCACCGGACAGTTCGTCAGCCTCGACGAACACCACGGGGTGCGACTGCGACCGTGGGCCATCCGCTACCGCTCACCCGAACAGCTCGACGCGCTCGCCGCCGATGCCGGTCTCCGACTCCTCGAGCGCTGGGCGGACTTCGATCGTGGTGAGTTCGCGTCGGGTTGCGAGCGCCATGTCAGCGTCTACGCCCGTTCGACGACGTAGCTGTATCGCAGCGATATCGCAGCGACGACGCGCTGGTCGCGTCTCGATCCCGTGTTGATGGACATCAGACACCACAACCACCGAACGCGGGGTCTATCCTGAGGCGGTGAGCCAGATGCGCCTCAACCTGTTGACCGGGCGGTGGGTGACCATCGTGGAATCACGCGCCGAACGGCCCTCTGACTTCGCAGTCCGTCAGAACGTGATCGAATCCTCACGTCCGTGCCCGTTCTGTCCGGGCAATGAGGAGGCCACGCCACCGGCGCTCGAGACGTTCGATGCCGGCGGTGACTGGACCCTGCGGGTGATCCCGAACCTCTATCCCGCATTCGAGGGCGACGAGAGCTTCGCGGTGCGCAACCTCGGCCCGGTCCACGTCCAGGCCGAGGCAAGTGGAATCCACGAGGTCTTCGTCTACTCCCCCGACCACAGCGCTGCGCTCAACACCCTGTCCGATGAGGCGGCGGTGCGACTCATGGATGCGCTCAGCCGTCGACTCGAGGACCACTCAGACACCGACAACGTCCGCTACACCCAGGCCATCGTCAACCACGGGCGCGAGGCGGGAGCATCGCTGTCACATCCCCATGGCCAGATCCTCGGTCTGCCGTTCGTCCCGGGTGAGATCATCGAAGAGGAACGAGCCTTCGCTCGTTTCGCCGGTGGGTGTGTGCTGTGCACGACCGCTGAGGCCGAGTTGGCGACCGGCCACCGCATCGTGGCAGCCAATGATGATGTCGTGGTGGTCTGCCCCTATTGGAGCGGGGCACCATATGAACTGCTCATCATCCCGCGCGAACACCAGTCGCATCTGCCGCGAGCCTCCGATTCGGCGCTGGCCGCCGCCGGACTGGCGCTGCGCGATGCCACCGCTCATCTCAATGCTGCGCTCGGAGATGTCGCCTACAACGTCGGATTCCACACCGCCCCCCATCAGCACCGTGGCCCCTATCACTGGCATATCCACGTCTGGCCCAATCTCGTCACCCAGGCCGGCTTCGAACGCGGTACCGGCGTGATGATCAACATCGTTGCTCCCGAAGCCGCCGCTGAGACACTGCGCGCTGTCAAGGTGACCGCCTGAATGGCTGAGATCAGCGTCTCGGTGGAACTCGACGCGACGCCCGAGCGGGTCTGGGAGGTCGTCGAACCCGTGGAGCGCCATGTCGACTGGATGGCAGACGCGGTTGCGATCCGCTTCACCACCGATCAGACCCGTGGTGTGGGCACACTCTTCGAATGTGACACCAAAGTGGGCCCGATCCGCCTCACCGACCACATGGAGATCACCGAGTGGGTCCCGGGCCGCGCCATGGGCGTACGCCATACCGGCATTGTGACCGGATCGGGGGTCTTCACCCTCGAGGGGATCGACCTCGATCGCCGGACCCGCTTCACCTGGACCGAGGATCTGCGATTCCCGTGGTATCTCGGTGGCCGCCTCGGCGAACTCGTCGGCGCCAAGGTGGTCATGGGCGCGATCTGGCGCCGTAACCTCAAACGGCTCAAGGCCATCGTCGAGTCCTGACAGCTACCACCGCCAGCGGGTAGGGTCCGCGAATGTGCGCGTGCTGATGGTCGTCTGGGAGTTCCCGCCCGAGGTGGCGAGCGGTGTGGCCAGCCATACCGACGGTCTCGCCCACGCCATCGCCGCAGCCGGCCATGAGGTCGTCGTCCTCACCCGATCCCACCCCTCGGTCGGCGATGACGCTGAGATCGGCGGTGTCCGCGTGCTGAGGACCGAGGTCTCTTTACCGTGGATCCCCGACGATGAACCCATCGCCCAGACCGCATCGGCCAATCACCATCTCGTCTCACTCGCCGCTGCGCTCGGCGACTGGCGACCCGATGTGGTGCACTGCCACGACTGGCACACCGCCTGGGCGGGCGATGTGCTGTCGCGGCTGTTCGATGTCGATCTCGTCGCAACCTTCCATGGAACCGAGCGGACCCGCCATGGCGGACACCTGCCACCGGGCCGGCCAACCGACGTCCACACCATTGAATGGTGGCTGGCGTTCCGCGCCCAGCGGATCATCACCACCACACATCTGTTGGCCCGTGAGATCGTCAGCGGGTTCGAGCTCGATCCCGATCGCATCCAGGTCATCGCCAACGGTATCGAGCCGATGTGGTGGAGATCGGCGCCGGCCGATGACGGCGATGACCGCGATCGCTATGTACTGACCTGGGGTCGAGTGCAGTACGAAAAGGGATTCCAGGTGCTGGTCCGGGCCATGTCGACGGTCCGCTCGACGGTGCCCGGCCTCGGGTGCATCATCGCCGGTCGCGGATCGTTCCTGCCCGAGTTGCAGTCCCAGATCGACCTCGAGGGCGTCAGTGATCTGATCAGGCTGCCGGGCTTCCTCTCCGACGTCGAACTGCGAGCCGCCATCCATCGAGCCAGCTGTGTTGTGATCCCATCGCTGTACGAACCATTCGGGGTGGTGGCCCTCGAGGCGATGGCCGCCGGCGCACCGCTCATCGTCGCCGAGACCGGGGGCCTCGCCGAACTCGTTTCTGGAACCGGCGCCGCGGAGATGTTCGAACCCGGTAATGCCGGTCAGTTGGCTGACGCGATCACCCGCGTCGTCACCGATCCCGAGGTGGCCGCCGAACTCCGCCGGCGCAGCACCGAGGTGGTCGACGCCACCTATTCATGGTCAGCGATCGCAGCGCGTTCGGTCGAGATCTATCGCGAACTCGCCGACCGCTGATCCGATCCCGCTGCGCAGCGGTCGGTCGATGCCGACGGCGAGCAACACCACCCGCGCCGCTCCTCGTGGGGCCACGGACCGTCACAGCCGCATCATGTCGCTCTATGGGCTGCTCGGCGCCAATCACGGGGCGGCGAGCCTTGATCAGGTCCGCTCTCTCGGTTTCACCCGCTCGGCGATCG
>SKFX01000080.1 GCA_007117775.1 Ilumatobacteraceae bacterium | reverse complement strand
CGATGAGGAGGTCCGGCGTGGATCGTTCCGCCGTGATGTCGAATCGACATCGGCCCTCACGTGATGACCGCTGCTGGTTGGTGTCCATGATGTGCCTCCCCGCTCCGAGTCGATCGAGCGCATCTGCTGCGCCGTCGCGATCCGCACCGGTAGTGCTGATTTCAACCTCACAATGAAGTTGGCGAGACATTATCGTCATCAAATCGTCATCTGCAACGCGTCCGTCAGATTTTCGTCATGAAACCGTCATATATGTGACGGTCCGCAGCAGCGAGACTGAGGCGGTGAGCGTCCCGGAGCCCCCAACGTCGCCGATCTGGGCGATCCTGCTCGCAGCCGGCGCCGGCCGACGCTTCGATGCGCCGTTCCACAAGCTTGACGCCGAGATCGCCCCGGGCGTCACCATCGCCGCACAGGCGATCGATATCGTGCTCGACGCCGGGATCGGCCCGGTGGCCGTGGTGACCGGCGCCCACCGTCCAGCCGGCCTCGATGATCTGGCCGATAGGTCGCCGACACAACTCGTCGAGATCCACAATCCCTTGTGGGAACAGGGCCAGATCACCTCGGTGCGAACCGGGATCGAGTTCGCCGCCGCGCACGGCGCCGAGGCGGTGGTGATCGGTCTCGCCGATCAGCCGTTCATCACTGCGGATGCCTGGCGTGCCGTGGCGGCATCGGATTCACCGATCGCTGTGGCCACCTATGGCGGCAGGCGCGCCAACCCGGTGCGACTGCATCGCTCGGTATGGGATCTGCTCCCAGACACCGGCGATGAGGGAGCTCGCAGCCTGATCCGCTTACGTCCGGACCTGGTGGAAGCGGTAGTGTGCGAGGGGTCGTCGGTCGATATCGACACCTGGGAGGACCTCAAGCCATGGCAGAGAAACTGATCAACGAGTTCACCGTCAACCGTCCGATCGATGAGGCTTGGCCGGTGATCTGCGATCTCGAGCGCATCGCCCCGTGCTTGCCCGGAGCTCAGCTCCAAGAGATCGAGGGTGAGGAATATCGCGGCATCGTCAAAGTGAAGCTCGGCGCGGTCTCCACACAGTTCAAGGGTGCGGCGCATATGACCGAACGAGACGACGAGAACTACCGTGCCGCACTGCACGCCGAGGGCCGCGACACCGGCGGCCGCGGGAACGCCGCTGCCGAGATCACCGCCCATGCCGAGGCGCTATCGCCCACATCGACCCGCGTCGAGGTGGTCGCTGATCTGCACATCACCGGCAAGGTCGCTCAGTTCGGTCGTGGCATCATGGCCGACGTCTCCAAGAAACTGATGGGTCAGTTCGCTCAGAACCTCAACACCATGCTCGATGAGGACGCCAGTCCGGAGACCGCCACCGCTGTAGCGTCATCGGCCGGCGGCTCAGCCGATACGGCAACGGCACCAGCGGCATCGGCGCCGGCCGAAGGCGTCCGCCGGATCGACGGTCCGGCATCGGAGCCGATCGATATGGCCGGGATGGCCGGGCCGGCACTGCTGAAGCGACTCGCCCCGGCGGCGATCGCGGTTCTGGTCCTGTTGTTGATCCTGCGTCGCCGTCGCTGACCGGGTCGACCCCACACACGCGCCCAGGTGAATCAACGCCCTGACGAAACCGATGACGAGCCGATGTCATCGAACCCGTCCGATCCCGATGCCGTGCGCGCGCTGCTCGGCCGCGAACCCCAAGGCACCTACCGCGTCGTGGTCCGCAGCGATGACGACACCCCGGTGGTCATCGAGAATGCCCCACTGCTCAACGACGGCACACCGATGCCCACCAGATACTGGCTCGTCGGCCCAGCCGAGATCCGAGCGGTCAGCCGACTCGAGGCCGACGGTGGAGTGCGCCGCGCCGAGGCCGAAGTGGACCCCGACGAGATCGCCCGCGCCCATGAGCTCTACGCACAAGAGCGTGATGCGGTGCTCGGCGATCACGATGGTCCTCGCCCGTCGGGAGGCGTCGGCGGGACGCGGACCGGGGTGAAATGCCTCCATGCACATTACGCCTGGTATCTGGCCGGCGGAGCCGATCCGGTCGGCCGCTGGGTGGCTGAGCATCTCCCGAGCACCTCATCAGCGCTGGCCGACCGTGAGGCCGAACACCGAGCAGCGCCCGCCACGCTGAGCGGGCCGGTGACCGTGACGGCCCGGTTGGGGCTCGAATCGGCGTCGATCATGTGTGGTGACTGGCGTGAACCACTGATTGAGATGGAGCACTCGATGATCGCGGCGCTCAGCCGCAGCGATCCGCCGGCCCCTGAGGATCTCACCAATGTCCTCGGGTTGGTGACCGACACCATGGTCGAGACCCGACGTCGCCATCGCGAACTGCTCGACGTTGCCGAACTCGAACTCACCGGCGCACTCGCGGTCTCCCTCGCCCGGGTGGAACTCGGCACCGACCACATCGCCGAGACGGTGACGATCGCCCGCGATGACCTTGAGGAGGTCTTCCGCCTCCTCGTGACCGAGGCCCGACCAGACCGCCGTGCCAATCCGGGTCTCGATCCCGACCATGTCGACCCCATCGTTGCCGCGGCGTGCATCGCGGCGGGCCTGATGCGATGGCTGCATCTCGACGAGGTGACCGTCCGCACCGATGCGACCGACGAGAACGAAGCGCCGCCGAGCACCGATCGAGCGGGCGGTTGAGACGCCCATGCGACATCCCTCCTCACTGGGTCGGCCGACCGCCCCGATGCGGCTCTATGGCCGTCGAGTGCTCCTGCGACCGCTGGTGGGCAAGGATTTCGATGCCTGGTCGCAGATTCGCCTCGATAACGAGGAATGGCTGCTGCCTTGGGAACCGAGGCGCCAAGCGGGCTTCCCAGACCCGGCCAATGACCGTGCCGCGTTCGAGATGCGCTGCAATGCCCGGGCGCGCGATCGCTCAGCGGATTCGGCCTATGCCTTCGGGGTCTTCGTCGACCAACGCCTCGTCGGAGAGGTCAATCTGAACCATGTCCTGCGCGGATCGCTGCAGTCGGGCACCATCGGCTATTGGATCGATCGCCACCACGCCGGCCACGCCTACATCGCTGAAGCGGTGGCGGTGCTGCTGCGGTTCTGTTTCGAGCAGTTACGGCTGCATCGCATCGAGATCTGCATCGTGCCACGCAATCTGAACAGTCGCCGGGTCGTGGAGAAACTGCGGCTGCGCTGCGAGGGCCTCGCCGAGCGCTATCTCGAGATCAACGGCGCCTGGGAGGACCACCTGCGCTATGCGATCACCGCCGAGGAGTGGCCAGAGCGTCGCGCCGACTTCGAGGTCGTCTGGTGGTGACACCCCGCCCGCGGTCGATTGCGGGTGACGTCGAGCACCGCCACCGATCAGCGATCACTCGGTGCTGAGGCGCAGTGTGGCGTTGCGCTCACGACGCAGCGTGGTGCGCCGCTTCCACATCTTGGTCTTCCAGTGACGCAGCCGGCGCGAACCCGATGCTTTGCGGGCCGCGATCTGCGATGAATGGTGATGGACCGGTTTCCAGGCCGCCCCCGGCTCGTGGAGATCGGCCGGATCGACTCCGGAACTGACCTGCATGGCCACCTGGTGCAATTCGACACGGATGCGGTGTCGTTCACCATGGGCCCGGGCCCTGATCTCTCGTCGCGGTGGCAACGGATCCTGGTCGACGCGATGTCGTTGGCTCATTCGGGCTACCCCCTGAGTACGGACGTGGTACTGATGTAGCTCTCCCCCAGGTGTCACCCTAGCCCATCACCGAGGCGCCCTCGGGCCCATCGGCCCGGGTGCGAACCGCTGGTATCAGGAGCGGTCTCAGCGCTTGGAGATGCGCTGTTGGAGGGCAGCAAGACGTTCGGCGAACCAGGGTTGACGCGTACTCCACAGCTGCGGCTCGAGCTCGAGAGCCACCGCGTCGCGGTGCTCGGCGATATCAGCCATCTGATCGATGGTCGATTTCACTGCGATGGCGAGATCGCGAGGTGCAGAGGCGGCACGTGCCGCCATGGTCTGTGCTGTGGTGGCAAGTTCGTCATCGGGCACACAGCGCCACACAAGACCGATGCGTTCAGCCTCGGCACCGTCGAGAACCTCACCGAACACCACCGCGGCATGGGCGGCCTGCGGGCCGGCGATCCGGCGCAGCATCCAGGTGTGGCCACCGCCGGGATGGATGCCGATCTGCAGAAAGCGGGTGTCGAAACGCGCCGAGGCTGCAGCGATGCGCACATCGCAGCCGAGCGCCAGGTTCATCCCGGCGCCGACCGCGGCCCCGTTCACCGCCGCGAGTGTCGGTAGCGGGCTGCGGGCGATCCGCAGGAACCCCTCATAGATCGCCTCGAGTCCCTCGGCGGTGGCCTCGGCCAGATTGCCCAGATTCGCCCCGGCGCAGAACGCCGGTGGGGCTCCGGTGACCACCACCGCGCCGACACCGGGATCGGCCTCGGCCCGGTCCATGGCCCCGACGATCTCAGTCACCATGTCGGCCGTGAGAGTGTTGCGCTCCGAGGGGTTGTTGAGGGTGAGGGTCGCCACACCGTCACGGATCTGTGTGTTCACCAGTGCCATCGCTGCAGTCTGACAGACCTGCCAGGCCCAGCAGCACCCGACACCCAGCTAGCCTCACCCTGTCATGCTCGACCATGTGTTCACCGATGCGATCAGCGCTGTGCGCGAGGCCTTCGAGGCCGCGTTCTTGGAGCGTCAGGCCTTCGAGGAGCACTTCCAGGTCGATGTGCTCGTCGGCGATCTCACCTGGGAGACCAGCTACGGCCTACCCGGTGAGGGCCAACCACCACGCGTCATCGCGCATCTCACCTTCGACTGGCCATCGTGGAGCCAGACCGCCTACCGGCAGTGGTATGTCGAAGAACACCTCGATCGCCAGCCCTGTATCGAACTCGAGGTGGTGCTGCGCGTCCAGCGCCTCGCAACGACCCCCGATGCCGCCGATATGTTCGCGACCGTTCCGGCCGTGAGCCCTCCGATCGGCGGCGAACGACTCGAACGGGCCGGACTGACACTCGAGACCGGCTATCTCGACTCCGATGACGACTCGATCGAACACGCTGTCGAGATCACCTATGAGGGCCTCTATGAGCTGGCCGAGGAGACGCTCGCGGATGGATCGAGTTCAGTCCTCGACGATCATTTCGGTGCCCTCGGCGGATGGATCGCGTCATTGCTCGTGAAGCTCGGGGATCTCGATCTGGCCTACCTTCCCGCCGATGACGGCGATGGGTCAGACTGAGACGATGAGCGATTCCTCGATGCCCGGGCCAGAGCCCGAAGCACAGCCAGCACCACCGCTGTCACCACCGTCGGTCTCGACGGATGCGACCGATCCGGAGATCGGTTCCTCAGTGATCGTCTACGAGGTGGCCGACCGGATCGCCACCATCACCTTGAACCGTCCCGAGGTGCGCAATGCACTCTCGAGCGAGGTGCTGATCGCGCTGTGGGAAACCATGGAGCACGCCGGCCACGATGACTCGGTCGAGGTCATCATCTTGACCGGTGCCGATCCGGCGTTCTGTGCCGGCCTCGATCTGGCAGAGTTGGCCTCATCGGGGGCGAATCTGTCAGCCACTGCTGGCCGCGGCGCCCACCGCGGTCCGTTCCCACGGATCGACAAACCCCTCATCGGAGCGATCAACGGGGTCGCGGTGACCGGCGGTTTCGAGTTGGCATTGAACTGCGATTTTCTGATCGCCTCCGAACGCGCCAAGTTCGGCGACACCCACAGTCGTGTCGGCGTGATGCCCGGATGGGGCCTCACGGTGCTGCTCCCCCAGGCCATCGGCATCCGTCGGGCCCGCGAGATGAGCTACACCGGCAACTTCATCGACGCCCATCAGGCCCTCGAATGGGGCCT